>DPRZ01000078.1 GCA_003538525.1 Neisseriales bacterium | reverse complement strand
TCAAGCAAAACATAGCGTCTAAAATCTACAGGGCGTTTATTGCTCCAAACCTCTTTCCAACCTGGAATATTAACCACTTCATCGGCTTCAATTGAAATTAAAGCTTGATTACAGCTTCCTTGGGCAAAATTAACTTCAGGATCAAGGCTAACATCCGCATAATAATACCATAAGGCATTTTGCACCCGATTAGCTTGATTGGTCGCAATGCAATTACTTCCAGTATTTTTTAAATGTGGTAAACTGCTACCAACTACATCCTGAAAGCTCAACACGGCATTAAACCACGGTAAACACAAAGAAATAAACATCACCAACACAAAAGTTGTGCCACTCGCCCAATTAGTAACCATTTCACGTCCACGAATCTGTTTACGCGTAATCATAAACAACCAAATTAGCGTAATTAAAACGGCTAAAGCTAATTGCCAAGCATTAAATTGAAAAGCATAATTTGGCGCATAATATTTGGCTTTAATAAATAGCTCATGTGGGCGTCCAAAATTCAAAGCAATATACAAGGTCGCGATAAAAGCTCCGGCTAAGCCAAACGTAAAAATGCAAAACCAATTTAACAATGACACAATCGTAATTTTAATCGAATCGATCTCTACTGAGGCCAACAAAACCAATGGAATAATAATTGGAAAAATTACTGATTCATCATGCTGACCACTTAGAACTGCAAACAATAACAATAATCCAGAGCTAAGTAAACTCAGCGTTAGTATTTTATCTTGGAAAATCCGTGAGCGACGCTTATAAAGCGTCCAAACTACCAAAACCCAAGCAGGAATCAAATACCACGCCAAAGTCTCAACCAAAAACAATGCACTTTGCCCATAATCTGCTAAGTTAAAACTGATAAAGCTAAGGTATTTCCCCTCCCATTCAAGGTAAAAAGCATGATCAACGCTATTGAGCTGCCAGACATACGAACCAAATAACAAAGTAAACAGCGCTAAGCCACCACCAGCACAAATCAAATATTCTGGAGTGCGCCACTCTTTACCAAGTAACGGCAAAATAAATAAGATTAATAAGGCAATCACAATAAATTGAGCCGTAAAGTTCAACGAGATAAAAATTAAACCAATTGAGAGCAACCACGCAGAAATACCTGGCATATGCGCAGATTTTTGTAAAGCATAAAAATACAAGCTAAAACCAAATAAAACCACAATATTCGGTGATAATTGATAGGCGTTATTAATAAAACCCACGCAGCTAATTAAAATCATGATCACACTGCGCCCATTACGAAACGCACTTAAACCCGAGCCAATTTGCCCCATTAGTGCAATTACACCGAAAATAATCAGCGCATTAATCAAACGCACCGCATTGGCAATATCGCTAAAGTGAAAAACTTTAATAATTAAGGCGAACAACCAGAAATAAAATGGCTGCAGCTCAAGATAGGGTGCACTTGGAGTAAGATATGGCACTAGCCACGAATTAGTGTTAATAATACTTTTAACAATCGCCACCACATAGGGTTCATAGGGTTCCCATGGAGCATGAAAAAAAGTTACACCAGCAATCCAGATTAGCGCCATCAGAAATAGCAACCATGGGCGATCTTTACGGCGCGGCTTTTTGTTGGGAGAATAAGTTAGCATGACAGATTAGTCCTCTAGCTAGAAATTAAAATAGGTAGCCCTAAAGCTACCCATTTTAACATAAGCAAAGTATCGAAAATTACTTAGCAGTTCTTTGGCTAAACATACCGTATTTTTGACGGAATTTATCCACACGACCAGCGCTATCTACTAAACGTTGTTTACCAGAATAGAATGGATGACATACTGAGCAAACCTCAATATGCAATGTGTCTTTAGCTAAAGTTGATTTAGTAACAAATGAGTTACCACAACTACACGTAACTGAGACTTCTTTATATGAAGGATGAATGTTTTGTTTCATTACGATTACCTTTCTGTAAAGAATATGGGACGGATTATATCATAGCTAACCTAGGTTTGCAAATTAAATATTACCCTTATGGCTAAAATCACGTAATCTGAAGCCAAGCAAGAACAATGCCCCGAAATAAGCCAATGCTGCGATCACAATTATCACCAATAGCGATACCACGCGCATTAAAGAATTTCCCGCAAAGTCTAAAGGTAACGCGTATAGCGCTAGCTCAATACTCAATGCCATGATAACTACCGCGCCTGCCATCCGCCCAAGGAAATCTCCCCAACCACCTTGCGGTTGATAGAGACCTTTTTTAATTAACATATAACATAAACACGCCGCATTTAAACACGCACTTAACCCAATGGAGAGTGACAAACCCGCATGCTTTAAGGGACCAATAAAGGCCAAATTCATTACCTGCGTACAACACAACACAAAAATCGCAATTTTAACTGGCGTTTTGATATCTTGGTTGGCATAAAAACCAGGGGCAAGTACTTTCACCAAAATCAAACCCATTAGACCAATTGAATAAGCAATTAATGCATAGCTAGTCATAGTGGCATCATGCAAGGTAAATTTCCCATGCATAAACAATGTCATGGTTAATTGTTTCGCCAATAAGCCAAGTCCAACTGTGGCAGGCAAGGCTAATAATAAGCACAAGCGAATCCCCCAATCTAAAATCTTGGAAAAATCTTCTCGACTGGCATGTCCAGCGTGTTTGGATAAGCTTGGTAAAAGTATCGTGCCAAGCGCCACACCCAACACACCTGTAGGAAACTCCATTAAGCGATCGGCATAATACATCCATGAAATACTACCGCTCGGTAAAAATGAGGCGTAAATGGTGTTAATTACCATGCTAATTTGGGCAATTGACACGGCAAAAATCGCAGGTCCCATCAAACGAATCACCCGCCACACCGCAGGATTATGCCAATCTAATTTAGGGCGTACCAACATATCAATTTTTTTCAAAAACGGTAATTGAAAAAGTAATTGAAACAAGCCACCAAAAAACGTCGCATATGCTAAAGTCAAGACGCTCGGATTAAACACATGACTAAACAGTACGATAAAAATAATAAAGCTAAAATTTAGGATCGTCGGTGTAAAAGATGGAATTGAAAATAAACCCCACGTATTTAGCACCCCACCGATCAAAGAAGCCAACGAGATAAACAAAATATACGGGAACGTTATCCGTAACATTTCCACCGTTAAAGCAAACTTAACCGGATCATGAGTAAAGCCACCCGCAGTTAGCCAAATTACGCCTGAGGCAAAAATCATGCCCAAGATGGTAATAATGATTAAAACCAGTGCCATCAGCCCTAAAATTGCCGCCACAAAATCTTTGGTTTCCTGATGACTTTTGGTTTTTTTATATTCGGCAAGCACCGGTACAAACGCTTGCGAGAAAGCTCCCTCGGCGAAGACCCGACGCAGTAAATTAGGCAATTTATACGCCACATTAAACGCATCAGTGGCAGCACCAGCCCCAAAATAAACTGCCATCAAAGTATCACGCGCAAAACCAAACACCCGTGAAATTAAAGTCATGCCACTAACATTTGCCAGCGAGCGCAATAAACTAGATTTCTTTTTAGTCATGTTTCTCTTCAATATATTTAGCTAGTGATTTAGGTAACATCCGACTTAAACATGGAATTTTACTTAAGAATTGGTGGGCAAAAGCGGCTAAAACATGCAATGCAATCAACAAAATAAAAAGATGGGCTAAGTATTCATGCGCCAATTTATATGGCGTGCGCTCATCTTTGGACATTGCATCCATTAATGGCGCTACATTAAAACCAAGAATATTCAGCGCTTCACCTTTGGTTATTAATCTCAAAAACCCCGAGATTAAAACTAACACCATCAATAAATATAAAGTATGATGACCAGCATGAGCTAACACACGACCGTGCCCTTTAATCTGTGGATCTAGTTCGGGATAAACATGGGTTACACGCCAAATTATCCGCCAAAGCACCAAAATCACAATGATATAGCCAACCTGAAAATGCAATGACTTCCACTCGGTGTAATCTAAAGTAATCCCAATTAAATATTGCCCGAGTATCATAATCGCCGTTAGCCAATGTAATGTCTTGGCCATTGCGGAATACTCTTGATTAATATCACTCACCTTCTTCTCCTTTATTTATCAAAAAATCCAAACAATAAATTAAATAAA
>DPRZ01000120.1 GCA_003538525.1 Neisseriales bacterium | reverse complement strand
TGAAGCCTAACAATAGTATCAACAAACCGAATAAATTACATTTGAATATTTGAGCGTATAAATTGAGTAAAGGTGTCAACGAGCATTGAATTTTTATTGCGCTTTATGAGATAAAGAGGTAATTCTTTAAAATAATACTCAGGTAAAACCTTAATTAATCTTTTACTTTGCAAATACTCTGAAAACACACTATCCCACCCCCAAACAATCATATCCGAGTGCACACCAAATTCAGCGGCATGTAATGGTGAATTAGAAATAAACTGACAACCGCGATTTTTAATCTGTACTGTTTCTTTAGTTATCGCATTCGTCAGATAAATAAATTCATCAATTCCATCATTAGCATTAGTAACACCCATATAACGATGCTCGCCATTTAATAACTCTTCAATAGAAGTCGGCAATCCATGCTGCTTAATATATGTTGGCGAACAATAAGCCTGCACTTTTCGCGTAGCTAAAAGGTAATATTCACTATCTTCTGTTTTTGGCTTTACTAAACTAATTGCGACATCGACATCCGCAATAATATTAGCTTTAACAACACCATAATGTGCTTCAATATTAATTTCTGGATAAGCCGCTAAAAATTTAGCAATTAATGGCGTAATTGCTCCGTGCGAAAGAGAAAAAGGCAGAGAAAGACTAAAGCTACCTTGATTTGGCTGCTTAGGCATTTTAATATTATTGATTTGCTTAATTAAAAATTTTTCTTGCTCGCGAAAACTAAAATATAATTGTTGCCCCTCTTCGGTTAACTTCAAATTTCGAGTATCGCGAAATAGCAACTTTAATTCCAGCTCATCCTCAAGCGCTTTAATTCTACGACTTATTGTTGATTGTGTAGTTTTCAAATCTATTGCCGTCTTACCAAAGCTCATGTTATCAACTAGCTTAATAAATATTAAAATATCATCATACATCACTTAATGCCCTACAAGAATAAAAATTTAAACTAAAATAAATCAGAAAGTTCATACTAACAACTTACTGTTTTCAGCGAATATAGAAATTTAGATTGAGTTTTGAAATATAATTCATTTAAGCTAACTAAATATAAGAAATTTACTTAATTAAAATAAATATGCTTGTGTACTTAGTGGTAATGATTCTAGTGAGTTGGTAGTATTTGAAATAATGATGTGGCGGAAGCTGTGAGATTCGAACTCACGGAGGACTCGCATCCTCGCCAGTTTTCAAGACTGGTGCATTCAACCGCTCTGCCAAGCTTCCTTTAGTTGAGATCAGTATTATAATCTCAAATCAGCAACAATTGCAAGTGTTTTTTAGTTATTTTACAAAATAATTTACACTCTGGCAAAAATTATTAACTAAATAACTATGTTATAATACTTACCTAATAACCAATAACGAACGGGCTATCATCTAATGCTTAATCAAAAACAACCCAAAGGATTTGCCATTTTCTTTCTAACAGAAATGTGGGAACGTTATGGTTTTTATATCCTACAATCTCTGCTCGTATTCTATGCGCTTGAAAAAATTCATTTAAGTGATTCGGCAACCTATGCCATGGTTGGATCATTTACAGCATTAGCTTATGTCAACAGTATTTTTGGTGGAATAATTGCCGATCGCTATATTGGTTATGAAAAAGCCATTATGACTGGCGCCAGCTTACTCTGCATTGGTTATCTGCTCTTAACAATTTCAACAGGAACCAATCTATTCATCTGTGGTTTAGCGATTGTAACAGTTGGCACAGGAATGCTCAAACCTAATATTTCAAGTATGTTAAGCATGCTCTATAAAGACCATCCTGAAAAAAAAGATGTTGGTTACACCTTATTTTACGTAGGAATTTACTTTGGTGCAATTGGCGGAAGCTTCTTGGGTGGATTTATTAAAATTTACCTAGGCTGGTTTGCCGTCTTTGGCTCCGCTGCAATTGGATTAGCTATTGCACTGATAACTTTTTTTATTGGTAAACACAAATATAAACTCATTGATCCACGTCGTACCGTACACAATAAACTGGGGCTAGTCAAAGCTGCGCTGGCTATTCTGGCATTAGCTATTACGGCCTTTTTTGGCATTCAGAATCAATTCCTTTCCGATTTACTTTTTGTTGTAATCGGCATTTCTAGCATTATATTTCTAATTTATATAACCAACATTCATCAAGGCATTGAACGTAAAAAATTAATTGCTTTTGGCCTATTAACTATTTTTTCAGGGCTATACTGGGCGGTGTATTTTCAACAATTTTTCTCAGTCAGCTTAGCTACGGCACGTGTCACTCAATTAAGTCTACCAGCTAGCTCACTCACCGCCTTCGAGTCACTGGGTGTAATTATTTTTGGACCATTGGTGAACGGGTTATTTATTTGGTTACAAAAACGCAATAAAAATTTATCAATCCCTGCTAAGTTTAGCTTAAGTTTTATCTGCAATAGCGCGAGCTTTTTAATTCTAATCTTATGCTTGCAATTTGCGATTAGCCACAATGCCCTACTACCACAAATATTCATTATCTCCAGTTACTTAATCATTGCGCTGGGCGAATTATTTTTAGCTCCAGTCGGTTTAGCCATGGTTAGCACACTCGTACCCCATAAATTTCACGGTGCGATGATGGGAATTTTCTTAATGTCAATTGGTTTAGGAGGAAAACTAGCAGGGCTATTAGCGCAAAGTTCCGTAACTGCCGCCAATGCTAGCATTCAAGTACTAGAAAAAACTTACCTCCACTCATTTACTATTTACTTTATTTTCAGTCTAATCGTATTCGTACTTTGCTTGATAATGATCAAGCCAATTAATAAATTAATCCAAGGAACTACTCATGGTTAAAAAAGTTGCCGAAAGCTTTGAAAGCGCAATTACCGAATTAGAACAAATTATTCAGCATATTGAAGTTGATCAAATTGATTTAGATCACGCATTAAATCAATATAAACACGGTATGGAACTGGTAAAATTCTGTCAGGACAAACTTCGTGATGTCGAACAAAAAATTAAAATTCTCGACCAAGAAACCAATCAACTAAAAGATTTTAACGCGGAATAATATGCAGCATCTTGAACTTTGGCGCGAACAAACTCTCCAACAAATTGAACTACGCCTAACTCAACTACTCACGCTTCCAAGTAAGTGTGAAACTCTTCTGGA
>DPRZ01000174.1 GCA_003538525.1 Neisseriales bacterium | reverse complement strand
TCTAAAATATTACGCACGGTACCATTTGGTGATTTCCACATTTTTTTGAGGTTAAATTCTGTTACACGCGCTTCATCGGGAGTGATGGTTGCGCATTTAATACCCACATTATATTTTCTGATTGCATGTGCTGAATCAACCGTAACTTTATCGTCGGTTAGATCGCGATTTTCCATACTTAAATCATAATATTTGATATCTAAATCCAAGTAAGGTAGAATTAATTTTTCTTTAATAAATTTCCAGATAATACGCGTCATCTCATCGCCGTCGAGTTCGACAACTGGATTGGCTACTTTAATTTTTTGCATCGATGGTATCCTTATTGAAATTGAACTAAGCTTGCAATAACTGAATTAATTTAAAGTAATGCAAGTTTGTGTTATTTAAGCCGTCAAATTATAGCATAACTTAGTGCTAGAGGTTACCTTTATTGCCATTTGCGCTCGGTCATGCGGGCGGCAAATTTACGGGTTAAAATTAGGCTAATGCTAGCACTAATTAAGCAACATAAAGTGAAACTAAAGCCAGAATAATCAAATTGTTTACATAATGCATCACTGAATTGGATGCCGAGCGCAAAAAATAGCGTTTGGCTAAATGTCATGAGTGAGGCTGCCATGCTTTGTGAAAGCTTGGTATTACTCATAATAATCCGAATAATGCTCCCATTGGTGAAACCGAGTCCAATGCTATAGAAAAAGAGACCCAGCGCAATTAATTCAATTGAGGAGCTAAAAATAAAGCTAAACAGCACTCCAGCAAAAGCTAGATAACAGCCACGGCGGATCAGTTGATGGAACTGCCAGCGTCCTGCGAGAAATTGCATCAAGATACTCGAGAGAGCTAATCCACCCAGCGCAATGATTTGGTAAATGATATAGCTTTTATAACTCAACTGTAAATGATGGAGGATTAAATTAGGGGCTAAGCCAATCCAAATTAATAACGGCATTGCGCCCATCAAGGTACAACTTACGCCTAGCGCGTAATTTTTACTTTTGGCAATTTCAACATAATGTTTTAAAATTGGTTTTAATTCTAATTTTTTTAGTTGTGGCGTGCTTGTCGGGGTATAGCGATACAGACCACACAAGGCGATGAAACCCAGAATCCCAGTTAACGCAAAGATATAATGCCAGCTCGCATAACTTACGATAACGCCGCCAATTAATGGGCCGATTAATGGAGCCATGATGGTAACATTGCCCATGATTGCGATAACCTTGACCGCTGATTTATCATCAAATTTCTCATGGATGATAGCATAGCCCATCGCAATAAATGCCATGCCGCTACCTTGGAGCCAGCGCCCAAGCATGAATTGAGAAATATTACTGCTAGCTGCGATAATAATCGTGAAAATAATGAATGAAAAACTACCGAGTAGAATAATTTGGCGTTTACCATAACGTTCGGCGAGTGGTCCAAGCCAGAGTTGAATCGCACATTCGCCAAGCATATATAGGCTGAGTGATGCAGCAACATAGCTTAGCGGTGCATGAAATTCATTGACTACCGCGAGCATGCCAGGCATGATCATGTCATTGGCAGAATAGGTAGTAAATTCATACAGTACGAAGAAGACCGCGAATAAATAAAGTTTACGCATTAATTAGTCCAAATATAGGCGAGTGTCTAACGGCACATTTTTAGTTTTAAGTTTGTTGAGTTGAGTTAATTTGGCTTCCGAGCGCTGGCTTTGTTGGGCGAGCTTAAACAGCGTATCCCCAGCTTCCACTACAATATAATGGCGACCATGAGTATTCTTTTGAATCCGGCTGGCAAAAGTTTTGGGCTTGGCTGTGGGCTTTTTAGCGGTAGTTGTTTTACTTGCTGTTGCTACTGCTTTTTGCGCAGTCAAGGTTTTATTTGATATTGACGGCGTTTTTTGCGCTGGACTGACTAGTTTAACGGCTACTGGAGCTTGGCTAGTTGGTGGAGTATTGCTAATTACAATGTTATCTGCGCTTGAGTTGCTAAGCACTGCGCTTGGTGTGGTTTTTGAGACTATATTGTTGCCATTGGAGCGTTCTAGTTTAGCCAGTTGGCTCTTGAAAGCCCCGGTTTTAGTTTTGAGAATGGACTTATTTTTGGCATTTACATTCGGGTTTTTGGCTAATCCATCATAGGCTGCAATTTTTAGGCGTAACGATTGAGGGGTGTCTTCACCTGGATATTGACTAATTGAGTAGGTTGCATGAATGAAATCTTGTTGCATAATATAGACATAACTCAAACCAAGATAGGCACTAGCGGGTTTATTCGCGCCATTAATCGCTATTTGATAACTCTCGATGGCAAGGTTTAACTTATTTTGCTGGCTTAAACAATCACCATGATCACTGGCCGTTTGTTCCCAGCCAACATTATATTGTTGACCCAATTGATAAGCCTTGGCATATTGGGTTTCGGCGCTAACATAATCTTGATTGGCGCACAAAAAATTAGCGTAACTGGTAATAACTTCAACATTGCTGGAATTTAATTTTAGGGCTTGTTGGTAATTAGTGGTTGCATTTAGGCTTTCACCGAGTTGTTGATAGGCTTGGGCTTGCAGATAATAAGCTTGATAATTATTGGAGTTGAGTTTGAGTGCTTGAGCGGTTGATTCCAAAGCTATGCGTGGTTGGTTGGCACGTAAGTTATTCGTGGCACTCGATAAATAAGCTTGCTCGGTTGGGCTATTTGGATTAGTACTAGCGCAGCCAATTAGAGTTAAGGCTGTAATTAGAGGTAAAATTTTAAGCTGTTGTGGCATCGTGAATTACTTTAATTGAGTTATATGATAGTGTATTATAGCAAGATTGCGGGCGTTAGTCAAATTGGCTACTTGACAGGGGACTGTTTTCTATTGTAAAATCACGTGCTTTATTGTTTAATTTTTATAGGGAAATAACACAATGGTAGTTATTCGTTTAGCTCGTGGTGGTAATAAGCACCGCCCTTATTACAGTGTTGTAGTTGCTGATTCTCGTGCGCGCCGTGATGGTCGTTTCATCGAGAAAGTTGGTTTTTACAATCCAGTTGCAGCTGCAAACGTTGAGGCAGTACGTATTGATACTACTCGTGTTGATTATTGGTCTTCAGTTGGTGCGCAAGTATCTCCTGCAGTTCAAAAATTAATTAAAAACTTAGCAGCCTAAGTTATGATACCTAACAACTTGATTGACATGGGCTATGTTACAGGTCCGTTTGGCATTCAGGGTTGGGTCAAAATAAAAGTTACTACTGAATATGATGACTCGCTGGATGATTATGAAAATATTTATCTTAAGCTGCCTGATGGTAAAGTAGTTAGCCAAACAGTTGAAAAAAGCTTCGCTCGCGATGGCTTATTTCATGCCAAATTAGCTGGTGTTGCTGATCGCGATGCAGCATTCGCACTGAAAGGTGCTACCGTTGCAGTTAGTCGGGAACAGTTTCCAGAATTAGACGAAGATGAATTTTATTGGGTGGATTTAATCGGCTTAAACGTGATTAATTTGCAAGGTGAAGCGTTAGGGATTGTTAAAGATCTAATGCAAACTGGTGCAAGCGATGTTCTGGTAATTCGGGACGCGGATCAAGAGCGTTTGGTGCCTTTTGTTGCACAATATGTTATTAATGTCGATATGGCAAATAAACAAATTACCTTGGACTGGGGCTTGGACTATTGATCTTTAGTGTCATTTCCATTTTTCCAGAGATGTTTGCGGCAGTTAGCCAAAATGGTATAGTTGCTCGGGCATTAGCCAATAATTTGTTTCAGTTAGATACGCTCAATCCACGTGATTTTACTACCGATAATTATCGTCGCATTGATGATAAGACTTTTGGTGGTGGACCTGGGATGGTCATGAAAATCGTGCCGCTCGAATTAACGTTAGCACAAGCTAAATTAAATCAAGCGCAACATGGAGTTAAGCAGCCTTTAGTGGTGTATTTGTCACCGCAAGGTAAGCGCGTTGATCAAGCATTGATTAATCAATTAGCTTTAGATCAAGGCGTGATTTTTGTTTGTGGTCGCTATGAAGGAATTGACGAAAGATTTATTCAACGCAATGTTGATTTAGAAATTTCGTTGGGTGACTTTGTGGTTTCAGGTGGTGAATTACCCGCGATGCTCTTAATTGATGCAATTGTACGGCAAATTCCCGGAGCCATGAATAGTCAGGAATCAGTAACTAATGATTCATTTATGGATGGATTGTTAGATTGTCCGCATTATACTGTTCCGCGTGATTATTGTGGTGCTGAAGTGCCTGAGGTGTTATGCTCGGGAAATCATGAACAAATTAGAAAATGGCGTTTGCAACAAAGTTTATGGCGAACCTATCAACGGCGTCCAGAGCTTTTAGATGGCAGACAGTTAACAAAAGAACAATCTCGGCTACTTGATGAAATGTTAAGTAGGAACAAGATTATAGGAAAAAAATAATGAATATCATTCAAATGTTAGAGCAAGAAGAAATTGCACGTTTAAATAAAACTATCCCTGCGTTTGCACCAGGTGATACAGTTGTAGTTCAAGTTAAAGTAAAAGAGGGTACACGTGAGCGTTTACAGGCCTTTGAAGGTGTGGTAATTGCTAAACGTAACCGCGGTTTAAATTCTGCTTTCATCGTGCGTAAAGTATCGGCTGGTGAAGGTGTTGAAAGAACATTCCAAACATATTCACCATTGGTTGACTCAATTGAAGTTAAACGTCGTGGTGATGTACGTCGCGCTAAATTGTATTATTTACGTGATCGTTCAGGTAAATCTGCACGGATTAAAGAAAAATTGGTTAGAAAAGTTAAATAATAACTTTTCTAGATTGAAAAAAGCAGCCTTAGTGGCTGCTTTTTTCACGTGCGTCATACACGTTGGATTAATCCCCGCATGGAAAATTATGAGTTATTCTTGCACTAATTTACCATTGAGTAATTGGCCTTTCAGGGTACCACCATTGCGCAAAATTACTCGGCTTGCCGCATTCGCAAAGCCAATATTGCCTTTGACTACCGAATGATCAATGATCAGTGTGACAGCTTGTGAATTGGAATTAATAATTTCACCGACAACTTTGCTGCCGTTGCTTAATTGGAGCGTGCGCCCCGCAAATTCAATTCCTTCCTCAAAATAGCTATCTGAACTAGTCAAGTTTCCGTGGACATTGACGGAGCTTTTGAAGGTCGCATCATCGCAAATCAGATCGCCACCTACGCTAGTATCATCTTTAATGGTTACTTTAGTCAGATTCGCGTTGCCAGTTACTTTTAGGTCAGTGCCAATAACTAATTTAGTTGCGGTTAGATTAGCGCCAATGGTGAGCGCTTCAAATTTGTCATTTTGTAAGGTGGTGTTGCTTTCGCTAAGAGTGGCTGGTCCCATTCCGTCACCACTGGCTTCGGCAGTGGATGAAAAACCACCGATGATGGTTGCGCAGCCGCTAAGGAGGATAGCGCTAATTAGGAGACCAATTAAGGTTAAAGAGCCTTTTTGCATGGGTGAATCTTTCTAAGGAATTTATTTCAAGGCTTGATTTTAACATAAGCCCTTAACGCTGCGAGATTTGATGAGTTAATTGGGTGCGTAAAAACCTGAGCAGTTAATTCAAGCGCTATAGTTTAGGTGTAAATTTGTCTATTTAGACACTCTGCCAAACGCTTAGCACTTGCCGCAAAATTTAACGCTATATCAGTAGAAACTAACTCACTCAAATTTACCACCTGTAAGCCTGCATAACCACAGGGGTTAATATAGCTAAATGGGGTTTTATCCAAATTAAAATTAAAACTCAAACCGTGATAACTGCAGCCTTTGCGAATTTTAAGCCCCAGTGAGGCAATTTTTTTGCCTGCCACATACACCCCCGGTGCATCGCGGTCGCCATTGGCAACGATGCCAAGTTCTGCCAAATAACTAATTACACCATTTTCAATTCGCGTGACTAATTCCCGAATCGAGAACTCTAAGCGTTTGATATCAATCAAAATATAAATCACAATTTGTTGTGGTCCATGATAGGTGACTTGCCCACCACGATCGCTGCGGATAATTGGAATCGAATGCTCTTTAATTAAGATGTGTTCTTCTTTGCCCGCCAAACC
>DPRZ01000154.1 GCA_003538525.1 Neisseriales bacterium | reverse complement strand
AATTGCTCAACTAAAACTATACCCCAAAACGTAGTGAAGAAAGTGAAACCCGCATTAAATAAAAACAAAGCAGGAATAACCATGCGTAAATAATCACGTTTAAAAATCTGACTAAGATTTTGTAGTGGACGTAATAGGTGAATTTTTTTGGATAGCTTTATTTTTAAGGTTTCAGGTAAAAAATAGATTACCCACAGCACATTAATTGCACTAAATAGGGCTGCAAACCAAAATGGCGTAGCTGCATTAAAATAAATTGACCATGATGGATCAGACAATTTACCACCTAGAAATGGACCTAACACAAAACCAAGTCCAATTGAAACACCAATCATGCCAAAATTTTTGGCACGCTTTTCAGGTTGGCTAACATCCCCAATCACAGCTTGAGCAATTGAAATATTACCACCCGACATACCATCAAGTATCCGCGAAAAGAACAATAATGGTAAATTTTTAGTGCTAATTCCAATGCCAAATAAAATATATGAAATAGCCGTGCCGCTAATTGAAATAATGAGCAATTTTCTACGTCCAAAATTATCCGAAAGCTGCCCTAAAATTGATGTACAAAAAAATTGTGCAATCGGATATGCCGCCAAAAGCCAGCCCGCCATAATAAAGCTTTGAGCGCTACTCCAATTTTCAGGAGTTACACGAAACTCTGAACCATGAGTAATCAAAAGCGGAAAAACTGGAATTAATATCCCTATTCCAAGCATATCAATGAAAATGGTTAGGAAAATAATCCATAAGATTCTTTTATTCTCAGTTGTTTTAATTCTATTTAACCTTTATTATATATCTTTATATCTTCAACTCAAACTCACATTAAAACATTGTAAGCAGTAAAACACAGACACTGGCAACAATTACTTTTTTAAAATCACCATCAGAAAGCTTTAACTTAATTTCTAGAGTTTAAGGCTTAAATTAGAGCGCCGACAACAAGACCGTTGAGTTTAGCGCCATCATTAATGATAATAGCATAATCGCGATAATTGAAAAACCAAACATTTTACGCGCCCAAGAGATATCATTGTTATTAGCACGAAACCCACTCGCTGCCAAACGAATCCACCATAAGCCAACCGCCAGAGCAACGATTAAATAATATTTACCGGTGTAACCACAAATGCTTAATAAACTTGATACAACAGTAAAAATTACTACATATAGCAGCATATTGCGTTTTGCAACTTGAATGCCTTTTTTAACTGGTAATACTGGTATCCCCGCACTAGAGTAATCATTAAATCTAAAAATTGCAATCGCATACGAATGTGGCATTTGCCAAACGCTTAATAAAACAAATAAAATTAGCGCACCTAAATCAAACTTATTGCTAACCGCGCAATAACCAACTACAGGAGGAATTGAACCAGAAATACTGCCGATTAAAGTTCCATAAATAGAGTTGCGTTTAAACCATAAACTATACACCACAACATAAAAAAATAAACCAATTAACGCCACGAGCACTGTCAACCAATTAGCCCAATGATAAAGAAAAAACACGCCAAGTAAGCTTAAAATAAAACCATAAAATAATGCAACTTTTGCCGAGAGATGTCCTTTGACCATAACGCGATTTTTGGTGCGCTCCATTAAACTATCAATATCACGATCAATCACGTTGTTAAAAACACAACCTGCGGCAATAACTAATGAAATCCCAATTAAAGTTGCAAGGAATAAACTTAGATTATATTTACCTTGTGAGGCTAAGCCAAAACCACCAGCAACCGTTATCAAATTACCAAAAATAATCCCTGGCTTGGTGATAGAAATAAATTTTTTTATCAAAATATCATACCTTTATGTTGCCAAATTGAGAATTACATTTACTCTAGCAAGCTTAAAATATAAGCTTAAGCGAATCTAGAGCAAATACCTGACAAGAATGCTAGCCAGATTATAATCCCAAAAGCCGATAAGAAAATGGCTAACTCAGAATAAATTAAGCGAAAGCTTAGCTGAGTTAGCCACTAATGAAAGAAAAATCTTTCGTATCGACGTTACTTAGTGTTCCATCATATTATAATTTAAGTTCCACATAATCCAGATAGTAGCAATTACTAATATCAATAAGATTAATGCCGTAAACAAAAAAGTAATTAAATTCCAACGTTGTTCAGATGACCTACTCAAATGCAAGAAAAACACCAATTGAATAAACAACTGCCCTACCGCAAGTACAAGTACAGTAATCGCAATACCCTCAACTGGCAGCATATGATTAACAACGACAAAATAAGGAATTACAGTCAAAATAATTGATAGAATAAAGCCAATTGTATATGACTTAACACTACCGTGACTTGCTCCTGTTGCAGAAGAAACATCATGATGAGCTGACATTTACATCACCCCCATTAAATAAACAACAGTAAAAACAAAAATCCAAATAATATCTAAGAAATGCCAAAATAAACTTAGACAAGACAATTTACGCTTTACGATTGCAGTTAAACCACGTTTGTACACTTGCACCATCAATAACGCCATCCAAATTAGACCACAGGTAACATGCAGACCATGTAAACCTACTAATCCAAAGAAAGAGGATAAGAATGCGCTGCGACTAGGTCCATTGCCTTCAATGATCAAATGATGGAACTCGTTGATTTCCATACCAATGAATCCAAGACCCAATAGGAAGGTGAAAAACAGCCAAAGCATAACTTGAGCTTTATTTTCCTTAGTCATTGCAAGCGTTGCTAACCCATACGTAAAGCTACTTGTCAACAACAAGAACGTTTCAATCATAACATAATTTAGATCAAATAATTCTTTTGGCCCAGGACCACCAAATACATTCGCATGTAAAACTGCATAGGATGCAAAAAAACAAGAGAACAATATGCAATCACTCATTATATAAACCCAGAAACCGAATACTACCTTTGAAGTAGCCTCAGTATCATGGTCATGGTGGTGTGCAGAGTGGTTATTTGTTATTTGTGAAGTCATTATGCTTTATTCCTACGTAACATAAGTTCATTTTCAATGCGCTCAACTTCTTTAGCTGGGACATAGTAATCAATATCATGGTCAAAAGAACGCGCCACAACACAAGCAAAAATTGCCAAACCGCTTGCAGCAACTAACCACCAAATATACCAGATTAACCCAAAACCTAAAGTAAACGCAAACAAACCAATCAAAGCACCAATGCCTGTATTGCGTGGCATATGGATATCTTCATACGGCTTACTTTCATCAAAGATTGGTATCCCATTATGCTTAGCATCCCAATGAGGTTCTAATGTAGAAATTGTAGGAATGCGCGCAAAATTATAAAACGGTGGCGGAGATGACGTAGCCCACTCTAATGTGCGGCCATCCCAAGGATCACCAGTATAATCTTGATTTTGTTTAGCTTTAATGATACTTACAAGTATTTGTAATACTTGGCAAGCAATACCAACCGCAATAATTAGCATGCCGACAAAAGCAATCACAAACAAAGGATGCCAACCAGTTGAGTAGTCATAATGGCTAATCCGACGAGTTGCCCCCATAAAACCAAGCACATATAAAGGCATAAATGCTATATAAAAACCAACCAACCAAAACCAGAAAGATGCTTTACCAAAACCTTCATTCATTTTGAAACCTAATGCCTTAGGACACCAGAATGATAGAGCAGCCATACACGCAAATACTACACCACCAATAATTACATTGTGGAAGTGAGCGATTACAAACAGACTATTGTGTAAAACAAAATCAGCGCCAGGTACTGCAAGCAATACACCAGTCATCCCACCAATCGAAAAGGTAATAATAAAACCGATTGTAAAATACATCGGAGCACTAAACCAAATCCGCCCGCGGAACATAGTGAATAACCAGTTAAATATCTTGACCCCCGTTGGAATCGCGATAATTGTGGTCATTATACCAAAAAAAGCATTTACATTCGCACCAGCGCCCATCGTGAAGAAATGATGAAGCCAGACAACAAATGACAACACCGTAATACTTACAGTTGCATAAACCATCGTGGCATAGCCAAATAACGGCTTACGAGAGAACGTCGAAGTAACCTCAGAAAAGATACCAAATGCTGGTAAAATCAAGATATATACTTCAGGATGTCCCCACGCCCAGATTAAATTCACATACAACATCGGGTTACCACCTGCTGTATCGGTAAAGAAATGGAAGCCTAAATAACGATCAAGTGTCAATAAGGCGATTGCAGCAGTCATCATAGGGAATGAAATAATAATCAAAACATTCGAACACAATGCAGTCCATACAAACACTGGCATTTTCATCAATGACATACCAGGACAACGCATTTTAATGATGGTTACAAAGAAATTAATCCCTGAAATGGTTGTTCCTATACCAGAAATCTGCAACGCCCAAATGTAATAATCTACCCCAACACCAGGACTATACGCCTTCTCTGATAAAGGAGCATAATTTACCCAGCCGGTTGTAGCAAATGAACCAACAACTAGCGATAGCATCATCAGTACCATGCCGACCATAAACAACCAAAAGCTCAATGAATTGAGGAATGGAAAGGCAACATCACGCGCACCAATTTGTAATGGAATGATTATATTCATCAAACCAATCACTAACGGCATTGCCACGAAGAAAATCATGATTACGCCATGTGCAGTAAAAATTTGATTATAATGATCTGGAGGTAGAAATCCATAATTACTACCTACTGAAATCGCTTGCTGAGTACGCATCAATGCGGCATCTGCAAATCCACGCAGCAACATTACAATCGCAATAATAATATACATAATCCCAATACGCTTATGATCTACAGATGTAAACCACTCACTCCACAGGTAACCCCATTTTTTAAAATACGTTACCAACGCTACGAGAAATACAAATCCACCAATCATCATTGCACCAGCTATTACCGCAGGTGGTTCATGAATAGGAATAGCATCCCAAGTTAATTTACCCAAAAAATCAATCATTAGTGATTTCCTTGAAAACTGTATTATTTAGCACCCATACCCTGCATATCATCCATGTCAGGCATCATATATTTCATCATAATATTATCAAACAAATTATCCGCTACCGAACCATAGAACTGCGGAGCTACGTACTCAGTAGGTTTGATTAACTGTTTATATACATCGGTAGTCAGGCTATTTGGTGAAGTCTTAACTGATTGCACCCACGTATCAAACTCTTCTTGCGAAGTAACATGACTCTTAAAATGCATACCATTAAAGCCATTACCATTTATCACATAACCACGCCCATCATAAACGCCTTTCTCATCGGCGATTAGGTGCAACTGGGTTGTCATGCCAGCCATAGCATAAATCTGCCCACCCAACTGAGGGATGATAAACGAATTCATTGGCGCATCGGCTGTCACCGAAAATTTAATCGGCACACCGACTGGAAATTGTAAATAATTTACCGTAGCAATATGTTGCTCAGGATAAATAAACAGCCATTTCCAATCCAACGCAACCACTTGAACATTTAAAGGCTTAACACCTGCAACTTCAATTGGCTTATATGGATCTAAGGCATGCGTAGTTTTCCAAACGATAACCGCCAGAATACCAATAATAATAAGCGGCACACCCCAAACTACTACTTCAATTTTTGTGCTATGCGTAAAACTAGGATCATATTTAGCATTGGAATTCGACTCACGATATTTATACGCAAATACCAATGTTAAAATAATTACAGGAATTACAACCAGCAACATCAGCCCAACTGCCGTAAAAATAAGATCTCTCTCATCTTTACCTATCATGCCTTTTGAATGAATCAGTACTAGGTCTTTACAACCACTAAGCATTGTCATCACCCCAAGGGCGGCACATCCGGATAAGAAAGCTTTCCATTTCTTATTCATATTATTTAGAACCCCTTTATTGACAAGTTGTTAATATTTAATAAGCACATACTGTCGTGATTTTATCATTAACCCCAACTCGGATACAATGTTATTAAGCTTATTATTTCAAGCAACTTTAATTTATATATACGCCAGAACCAACTTTAACTAACTAAACTAACTCATAAAGACATCAATACTTATTACTATTTAAATAAAAAATGACTTATTTTCAATGAGCTAGATCATTTA
>DPRZ01000163.1 GCA_003538525.1 Neisseriales bacterium | reverse complement strand
TGCCACGTTCCAATAAAATTTTTATCTGCACTATTACCGCAGGCTGTCAGCGAAACGCCAACTAACATCAGCGCGGCAGCTAATGAAATGGCAATTGAATTTTTTTTCATATCGTATCCCTCATGAAATATATGAGTAAATGATTACCATCTACCCATATGAAATTAAATTAAAAATCAGTTGACCAACCATTATTGGTTTTAAATAAATTGATTTTAGCTGTTTTATCTGGATTATCAAGTGTTTTGGCTATCACAGGAAAAGCTTCTTTAACGCCAGCTTTATTAATCCAATCTGCTACATCTACATATTTATAGCTATATTTAACTTTCGCTACGTGATAACCACTATCATCTGCCTCAGTAAAATTTTCAATTTTCTCTACTTCTGGTGTCGCATAACAAAATATTCGCTGTCCAGTATCACCAAACATAGCAGAAGACATAGAGTTAGTCTCTACTTTTGCAGCCGTAGCCTTACCTGCATCAGTTAAAGTGTATATAGTGTATTTATAGAAACCATTGGTTTTTTTTCCACCCCAACCACTATATTTCACCAAACTTTCTGTTGACTTAGTTAATAGCCCTGCACCAGTCAATGAGTCTAATTGTACAAATTTATTTTTAGTTTGCTCTGGAGAATAATCTGAATTCTTGCCATTTTCATCATAATCTTGACTGATGACATACGCTCCTGCTGTTTTAGCCTTAAGCTTTTTCAAATCATCATCATTAGTATAAGATGCATCGATGGAATCTGAACTTACGCTAAGACAGACTGGAGCTTTACTTTTCTTCTCATTGATAGCCTTTTTAAAATCACTTTCCTTACCACATGCCACCAAACAGATGCTTACCGCAGTTAGACTTACTAAAATTTTTTTCATATCGTATCCCTCATTAAATATAACTTTGTGGAGCAATACATCTTTAAAAATGTTGCTCGCTCAGATTGTTGAAATATAAAATTATTGCTTATTTATGCTTGATGTTTATCTGCATTTAATTGTTTTAAATTATCACGCATATCAATTAATAGATAAAGCACAAAGGCTAGCAGGATTACCCCAGCAACACCAGTTAATAACGTAACTAATCCCATTATGAATGAATACTTCATCGCACTAATTCCAGCCACTAAGGCAATTAATAATCCAACTACGACCAAGACATTGATGATTAATTCACCTGATTGAATAATAAAGTTTTTTAACATTCTGATTCTTTCTATAAAAATATTTAGTTTCTCACCACCGCAATTCGCCACGATGAGAAACATGATTAAATTAACTGGTTACTGAATAAACCAACCATAGTTTTTATGATAAATTACTGATAAGAACAGCTATTAGTTGCTACATTACACGTTACAGTACCAAATGTATCAAATTGCCCAGACTTACCACCTTGACTATTTACAATACTAGTCCAAGCACTACCGTTATATGATGAACTAGGTGTTGCGGTAGTTTGGAATGTTTTGTTACTGTTTTCATTACTAGCCGTAAATACCGTACCTGCTGGATAAGCATCAATTACCACTGTAAAATTATTATCCGTAGTTCCATAGCGAGAGTACCAATGAGCAGCTAAAGGAATTTGAATAATACCTGGATTACTTTGGTATTGATTTAATTGTGAGAATTGGATCAATACATCTTCTTCTGCTGAGCCAGCAGTTGAACCAGAGATTGTATCTCCAGCCCATGCCAAAAATGCCTGATTTAGAGCATCTGATGCAGAATAACCAGCTGGCATACCATTAGAGCCTGTATTTTGATTATAAAATCCGAATCCTAAGAATGAACTTTCAAATTGTGCAAAATTACCTGATCCGATAAAACCTTGCTTGATATCCAGATCACGATTATTACTTAGTGAGCTTCCACTGCTTAGACTTGGATTTTGCCATTTGTAGCGAATCATCACATACCCATTTTGAGTATCAACATTGCTAATTTGATATGATACAGAGGTTATATTCATTATATATACAGCATTGCTTCCATCCGAATAGTTTAAAGTAACCGAACCACTACCCGCTTGGAGTGCTTTTTTCAAAGATTTGCCTTGTGATAAGGTAGATTGATTACTTGTTGCGGTTGGAGATACAGTGACAGTACAACTACGTCCTGCTGCAACTAATTTTCCAGTACACTGATCATTAACGACATTCAATCCACTGCCAATATCAACGCTTTGTACTGTTTTGGCAGCAGAATTCGTGTTGGTAAAAATTAAGTTTGTTGTACCATAAACATAATTTGTATTAATCGCAACACCATCAACTATTTGACCTGGTTGTACATCGTATGTAAATTGTATTGATCCAACACTTTCAATACCATTCAATTTATACGCGTAGGGTATTGAAAGTATTTTTTGTGCTACGTCAGTAGAAGGAGAGAGCGTTAAATTTGAAAAACAGCTATTTGTATCTGCAGTTGCAACTGTTGGACAAAGAATAGCTGATTGAGACGTATTGAAGTTAGTGTCCGCAGCCAATTAGCTCAGATCAACAGCCACATCTGTTATACCATCGACATTTGCTATTGCATTAACCTGCAATGGCACAACTGCACCGACTCCAGTAATTACATTCGCTGGTGTAATTGAAACTGTTAATGCACTAGTTGGAGTTGGAGTTGGAGTTGGAGTCGGAGTTGGCGTCGGAGTTGGGGTTGAAGATCCTCCAGAACTACTACCACCATTACACGCCACAGCAAACACACCAGCAACAAGCACGGCTAATAAATTGATTTTCTTCATAATTAAGTACCTTTCAAATAAATTAAAAAAACAAACTTATTTAATTTCAATGTTAAAATTAAACTCACTAAACGAACAAACTAATCAACTACACAGATTCACCAAACACATAGCTACGCATTACTCTATCAACGCAATTGGAAAATCTTTGTTATCCGCGCTGTAAATATCCCGTTTAAAAATCAAACGCCCATCAGAATTTACCCACACGGTTTGATAGACAATATAAATTGGCAATGGGTTGGCTAATTTAACCCAATTATGTTCACCGCTGCTAATTGCGGTATTTAAACGCTTATCATTCCAGCTGGCATTATTTGCCAATAAATAATCGGCGAGCACCAGCGGTTTGCCAACCCGCACACAGCCATGGCTTAAACTCCGCGCATTCCGTCCAAATAAATTTGGATTGGAAGTATCATGCAAATAAATCCCACAGTCATTTGAGAAAATGAATTTAATTTTGCCTAATGCGTTACCTTTGCCTGGATCTTGTTTTAAGAAATATGGAAACTTAGTTTGATTAATACTTTCCCACGCAACAGTTGCTGGATCAATCTCTTCATTCGTCGAATTACTATACATCCGAATATTGTGTTTGGCCAAATAAGCTGGATCACGCTTAATTTTAGTCAAATATTCCTTGCTCGCAATGCGATTCGGAATGCCCCAATATGGATTTAATTCTAAGGTGGTAATCTTGCTATTAACTAAACAGGTTTTATTTTCACCGCCACCGCCAACAATTACTGGCATTTGCAGCGTCTTTTTACCGTTTTCACTAACATACAACGAATAACTTGGAATGTTGACCACTAAATAGCGTGATCCCAGATTGATCGGTAGCCAACGTAAGCGATCCATATTGAGTTGAATTAATTTAAGACGTGAATTAACCGACTGATTTAAGGCACTTAAGGTTATATTATCAACCACACCAGTTGCGCTTAATGCATTTTCAATTTGAAATTCAATTACGGCTAATTTAGTTAAATTATCAAATTTAGCTAAAGAGTTAGAACTCTCAGCAATAGAATAATTTTGTGTCAATGCTAAACGTTGTTGCAATAAACCAACCCGTGCACCACTATCACCAACTTGTAAATTTTTCCCTGCTGGAATAATTTGCCAGCCGCCACTTTCAGCAATTTGTTGATACAGCGCCAGTTGTTTTTTCAATGCTTGATATTCAGGCAATTGTGGTTCAGCTTTGCGTGCCGTGCTGACTAAACTTGCCGTCTTAACCGCAGTTTGCAATTGCGCTAAAACATTTCGTGGTGAATAAGAAATTTTCCAATTTGAATAGGCTTGTTGGGGCTTAATTCGCCCGTTTTCCAAGTTATCCAAATAAAGTAAATAGCCATCGCTAAGGGTTAAATCTAAATTTACCAATACTTGTGCTGGTGGACTTTGACCAGTTTCTGCGGATTCTTCAACTTGATCAAATAAAATTTCAAGTTCCCGCACATGATATTCATTGGGCTGTAAACCATCTTGATATGCATTTTGCAAAATCGTTAGCATGGCTTCCGCTTTCGCCGTAACTTTGCCGTTCTGACTCCAAATTAAGCGGTTTTTATTACTCGCATAAAATTGAGTGGTGAATTTAGAACCACAGCGTAATTGTGTATTACACAAATTGCGATTCTGGCTAATTAGCTTAGCCAAATTAGTTGATTCGTTAAATTCACCAATCCCAGCCGCCAACGTAATTCCGCTCGCGACCGACAGGCTTAAGGATAAAAATAAAAGTTTAATTTTCACAGCAATCCCTAATAGCGTTGGCTTAATTACCATATTTCGCCTAACTTCAAAACAAAATTAAATTCATAACTATGCCCTGCTAGGTTTAACCTGAAGCTCATAACCACTCAAAATAAAGCTACCCTCTTTAAATAACTTAGCAGGAATCGCGATATGTAAACCAACTTTTCTTGCTGCGCTAATTAATTGCTCTTTTGAACTAGCCTTAAATTTATGGCGCAATTTTTTTAAGGTATTTTTCGCCGTCTCTTCTGAAATTTTCAAATCAAGCTGCGCACTAACACGTTCAATATCGCCCTGACTATAATTATGAATGGTTAAATAAAGCACGACATGTTGTAAATCAGTTAACTCTATTTCATTGGTACTAAAATTACCTAAAATTAAATTATGCTGATTTTCTTCACTTGGCACATTTTGCATATCTAAGGCAATTTTAATTGGTGAGAGCATTAGCGGACGATGCCCACGCAAGCGTACACCAAGCACATTATTCGTGTCTGGATTAATTATCGGTTTTTTATTGAACAGCAAAACATCAAAACCATGCGCATATTCATGATTATCCAAACAAGTTATTTCTTTACGCTGTGCTTCGGCTAAGCGATCTTGTTTATAAAAGCTCTCCGAATATTGTGCGGTTTTAGTTAGCGCGTGATTATCGGATAAATTAATCAATTCGACATTGTTTTTAAAACCTAGAATTTTGGCGTATTCATTGGTTACAGCAATATAATTGGAATTCAGATCTTTAATTGCTGCCAATTCACCATTAAATTGAAGATAAAAACTTTTGAGATACTCTTCTAAATACTGTTCATCAGTTAACAAGTCGTTATCCTCACTTCGTAATGTGTTGTAATTTTATTAAAATTACAGATTTTATGGCAAGCAGTATTGTAGCTACATTTAGTCGCCTTGCATAGTACCCCAAACGGGGTACGTGATAAAAAACTACAAACAAATCAAACAACATTAGCTTTATTCACCAAATTAGTTACATGTCAAGGGGGTGGGTAGCCGTTAAAAACAACAAATGTTGTCCATCTGTTCAGATACTACTTTTCACAAAGCACAAATAAGTGTTGTATTTTTTAACACACTAATGTTAAATTAAATGTAACACGTTATAGCCAAGATGTACCAAATAGCTAACGCCTTTCCGTTACTGGGGGAATTATAGTCTCAATGGCAGCAAATAGTTGTGTTATATTTAATATATCAATATTAATTTATGGAAACTATCAATACCATTAGGAGCTTGGTTAATATATTAATATAAATCATATAGTTATTGATAGAGTACTAACATGAGCAAACTTTTGCAGGTTAAACGCAATACACTCTCTATGGTCAATGATCAGAAACATCACTTAGCATTCAAAATAGTAAGCGAGTATATCCAGTATATATTTCTATATTATCTAGTATAATCACTAGCTAGATTGTTATATCTGATATAACTGTT
>DPRZ01000208.1 GCA_003538525.1 Neisseriales bacterium | reverse complement strand
ACTTATTTAATTAGGTATTTAGAGATTTAAATAAAAATCTCCACGTAACAATAGTTTATCTGCATTACGTGGAGTATCTTAATTTCAATCGGCCTAAGATTTAGCTTAGGTTTGAATTATCAATTAAATTGATTGTGCTCCCAGCTACCATAGCCTGGATTTGGTAATGAAAAATATTCTTGACCAAATTTAGTATAAAAATCACTGTTTGGATCTTGTTTAATTGCATCAGCTTGCATAATATTTGGGAAGTCTTGGATGTTATCACCAAAATAACCTAATACATGCAGTGGTTTTAATGGTTTAGTCGCAATTATTTTGCTATAGTCTCCCGCAATTACCGCATTAAAACGTGGAGTTTTATTCGAGTCTTTTGCACCATTAGCAAAAATAACCGTATCATAGCAAATGCCAGCTTTTTGTAAATTAGCTAAAGTTGCACTTTGAATCTTATTATCATAAGTCCCATCGCGATTCGTTACCAAAACTACTTTGCCACCATTTTTTTGAATTGAACAGGTGAAATTATGCGCGCCAGGCGTTGCGGTTGAAATGGCCTGCTCCATGTTGGCATATAGTGTTGGCATAGTTGTATTTGTACAGCTTAATACATTATCTTTCTGGTAATGCGAATTATCTAAAACGGTTTCATCAATATCCATAATGACACCCCAGTTTTTATTTTTGAGTTTCTCTTGGGCAACTTTGTGGGTAACTTTTTCTAAACCAATACTAAAAACTTGATGATATTGTGCATTGCGTTCAACTGAGTCACGATACCATTTAGTTGCCATGTAGTTATTTGAGGTTTCAGGTTTTCCTGGTACGCAGCCTGGCATGGTTGCGGCAGTGGTTTGAGTGAGTGTTGGACTGCTGGCATTAGCCTCAAGTGCATAAACATTCAATGGAATAAGGCTCGCGAGACTTAGACTTGTAAGTAGTGATTTTAGGTGCATTTGTTTCTCCTTAAATGCGGTTAGATTACAGTTAAATTAATTTTAAATTGACAATATCAGTTTAGTTAACTTGCTTTATTTCAGCAATTAATTTTTCCAGAACTTCAGCTACATCATAAGGAGTTGCGACATGATGTGTAGCATTAATTTCCGGTAAATAATCACCAACTTTTATCGTGGTAATTTGGGCTAGTTCTGGATGTAGTACCAAAGGTAAATCGTTGCGGTCATTAAAGACAAACGCAGCTTGCTCTGGTTTAATTTGTAATGTTTCTAATAAGCGCAAACAGGTGCTGCCCTTATTTACGCCATGCGCGGTAAAGTCAATATTTTTCTCATTATTGTGCCAAGTTAAATCGTGTAATTCAAAAAATTCTTTAACGCGCATGAAGATTTTAGTCGGCGGATTGGCTAAAGCGCTTTGACGATATTCTGTGATGTTGTCATGAGTGATGGCGCGAATAAACATCGGACGATTTTGCCATAATTCCAGTTGTTGGCTATATAAATAACTGCGCTGTTCATCGAGATAATAATAGAGAAAATCAATTTGAGTTAAATCTAATTGAGCGAAAAATGACTCTAATTCAGCGGGGCTAATGAAGAAGTCGAGTAAGCTGTCACCGTTAGTTTTGGTTAAGCGTGAGCCACCGTCTAAAATATGTGGTACATCAGGGCTTAGATAATCAATAATGGGTAAATGGCGTAATAAATCTAAACTGCGTCCTGTTGCCATAATCCAATGAATTTGCGGATTAGCGAGCATTAAGTCGCGTAAACTATCAGGTAAAATCCCATCATGGGTAATGCTGGAACCATCCCCATCCATAATTATGGCTTTGAGTTTAGTCATAATGAATACTCCATAATCAGCGGTGCGTGATCGGAGAATTTTTGTTGTTTATAAATACTGGCTGAAATGAGCTTATCGCGTAAATTTGCGCTAACAATCTGATAGTCAATCCGCCAGCCAACGTTTTTGGCATAAGCTTGTCCGCGATTTGACCACCACGTATAACCTGGGTCTTCTGGGTACAAATGACGCCAGCTATCGGTATAACCATGGGCAAACAAAGTGCTGAGCCATTCACGTTCTTCAGGTAAAAAGCCAGAATTTTTTAGATTGCCTTTCCAGTTTTTTAGATCAATTTCTTGGTGTGCGATATTCCAATCACCACAAATGATGTAATCGCGCTCAGCATGTTGTTGTTGCAAAATTGGTAAGTAATATTCCATAAAGCGGAATTTCTTCTGTTGCTTATCTTCACCACTCGAGCCTGAGGGTAAATAGAGTGAAATTACGCTAAGCTTGCCATAGCAAAATTCTAGATAGCGCCCTTCATTATCAATTTCGAGATTGTTTAAACCTATGATAATTTGATCGGGTTGGTGTTTGGACATGATGGCAACCCCGCTATAGCCTTTTTTCTGGGCTGGGTGAAATTCACAATGATAGCCGTTGAAATTTAACAATTCGCTTGGAATTACACTTAAATCCGCTTTCAATTCTTGCAGGCAAATAATATCGGCATCCACCGTTAGCAGCCAATCGAAAAAGCCTTTAGTTTGTGCCGAACGAATTCCGTTTAGATTCGCGCTAATTATCTTCATTTGAAATCCTTAAAAATTTGACGCTGCGGCATAAGCCGATGACCACGCCCATTGAAAATTATAGCCACCCAGCCACCCAGTTACATCAACCACTTCACCAATGAAATACAAACCCGCAACATGTTTACTTTGGAGGTCTTTGGAGTTTAATTCGTTAGTGTCCACGCCACCCCGAGTTACCTCGGCCTTTTTATAACCTTCGCTACCTGATGGGCAAATTTGAAAGTTGTGAATTAATTTCTCGATGGCGCTAAGCTGCGTTTTACTTAATTGACTAAGTGGCGGATCAAATCTAAGTAAGTCACATAAACTATGGGATAATTTTTGTGAAAAATAGTTACTCAGAAAATTACTGAGGAGCTTATTGGAACTACGCTGGTGCTGAATCAGTTCGATAATATTTTGGCTCGGTAATAAATTAATGTTGATTTTATTACCCGGGTTCCAATAGGAAGAGATTTGCAAAATTGCGGGACCACTTAAACCGCGATGAGTAAACAAACTATTTTCAATGAATTTTATTTTTCCAAGTGAGGTTTCACTTAGAAATGAAATTCCCGCTAATTGTGTATAATTGGGTAAATCTTGTGGTGCAATGGTTAATGGAACTAAAGCTGGAGCGGTTGGAATTACATTGAGGTTAAATTGTTGCGCAATTTGATAACCAAAGCCAGTTGCACCAATTTGCGGAATTGCCAAGCCACCAGTTGCGATAACTAACTTGGCGCAATTAAATGAGCCTTGGGTTGTACTTAATTCAAAACCTGTCGTTGTCTTATCAATCTTAAGCACACTGGTATTCATTTTGCGCTGGACGTGATTTTCTTGGCATAAATGATCGAGTAAATCAATAATAGCTTGTGATTTATCATCACAAAAGAGTTG
>DPRZ01000074.1 GCA_003538525.1 Neisseriales bacterium | reverse complement strand
GCAATGTGCAAAATTTGCACATTACAAATTCAGATAAACCAGTAGCTTTTTATAGCTTGGATGTCATTATTTCGGTTGGTTATCGAGTAAAATCCAAGCGTGGAGTAGAGTTTAGAAAATGGGCTAACTCAGTTTTAAAAGATTACCTCCTCAAAGGCTATGCGCTAAATAATAATCTGCTTGATAAAGCTAACTTCATTAGCCTTGTTGATTGCTGAGTCAGATCCGCAACAGAAAAATCTGCTAATTAGATTGATTATAAATCTTTTGGCGCCAAATCAAGAATAATCTATAAATAACTGGTACAGCATTGCATAAATATAAAATGTATTGTATGTTAAACAAAACTATGTTACAATAGCAATATGTTTAATATACAGTGCAGAAATAAGATGAACTTAGTCGAAATCGGACATTTAATAGCCACAGCCAGAAAAAAGCGCAAGCTAACTCAAGGTGAATTAGCGCTTGAGGCTGGTATTGGCCGCACTACATTATCACTTATTGAAAATGGCTCGATAAATGAAATTGGTATCAACAAGATAATTGCTCTTGGTGAACTTTTGGGGTTTGAGGTTGCTATTCAAGAAAAATCTAGTCGTCCCACCATCCAGCAGCTTTTAGCGGAAAAAGATAATCATGATTAATGTTTTTATCGCGAGTCATCAAGTTGGTGAGCTTTTTCAATCAACACAAACCTCCAGTAAATTTATTTTTAATTATGCTGCCTCGGCATTACCTAATGAAGCGGTATCATTGACAATGCCTGTAACCAATGAACAATATGATTTTTGGCATGGCTTACATCCTATTTTTGAAATGAATTTGCCAGAAGGTGTTTTGCTTGAAAAATTAAAAACTATTTATCGCAAGCAGATTATTAATTTTTCTGATTTGGATTTATTGAAAATAGTTGGTAAAAATCAAATTGGGCGGATCACCTTTACAACGGAGCCAGATAATAATTCGGTTATTGATGAAATCGGTTTAAATTTAGCGCAGTTTAAGACCTATGCTGGCACTGAGGAATTATTAGAGTCATTGTTAATTAAGTATGGAGCTAATTCTGGAATTGCAGGTGTGCAGCCCAAAATTATGGTGCTTGACACAAGCGATAAGAGTAATCAAAAATTGAGTGAGCTAGATCAATTGACTTACAAAGATACCACTCATATTATTAAATCATGGAGTGAGAGTGGTTATCCAGAGTTAGCGACTAATGAATATTTTTGTATGCAGGTTGCTAAAAAAGCTGGTCTAAGAGTCCCTGAAATTCAACTGACGAATAATGGTAAATTTTTGATAATTAAGCGCTTTGATCTGATTGATGATATTTACTATGGTTTTGAAGATTTTTGCGTATTGCAAGCCAGGCGTACTCATGAAAAATATGACAGTAGTTATGAGCAAATCGCAAAAAGCATCAAGAATAATTTGGTTGGTGACAGTACGATTAACCTAAAATCGGCATTATCGGATTACTTTAAATCATTGGTTGTGAATGTTTTATTACGGAATGGTGATGCTCATTTAAAAAATTATGGCTTGATTTATAAAGATACTAATAGTATAGTCGATCTTGCACCAATCTATGATATTGTAACAACCACGGTATATTTAGCTAAAGATATTATGGCACTTACCTTAAATGGTAGTAAACGTTGGGCTACTAGGAGTGATTTACTCTCTTTTGCAACTAAGTCATGTCTGCTGTCAAAAGCTGAAGCGCTACTAATATTTGATGAGGTTATTACTGCTATCAAACAAGTTAGTGATCTGTTAATCCAAGAAATTGAATTAAATTATAAATTTAAAGATGTTGGGATGCGAATGAAAGATATCTGGCGTGATACAAGTACTAAATTCTAAATTGTAGAATTGGTTGCTAAAGAACGTAATAATCAGTTCAATTAACAAGATAAATTAATTAAAATCAAAGGATAGAAAAAATATGCAAATCGCCACCTGGAATGTAAATTCACTTAAAGTACGTCTGCCGCATGTTCTGGATTGGTTACAACAAACTGGTTGTGATGTGCTTGGTTTACAAGAGCTGAAATTAGACAATGCGGCTAATGACAAATTAGTTGCCGAATTTGCGGCAATCGGGTATAACTTCATTTATAACGGGCAAAAAACCTATAATGGCGTGGCGCTAATTAGTAAATTTCCACTTGAAAATGTCGTGCTGGATATTCCCGAGTATGATGATGTGCAAAAACGGGTGATCGCGGCGACGGTAAATGGTGTGCGGGTGATTTGCGCTTATTTTGTTAACGGTGAAAGCTTGATTAGTGATAAATATCAGTATAAATTAGCTTGGCTGGCACAATTAGAAGGCTATATTCAGCGTGAGTTGCAACATTATCCTGAATTAGTTTTATTGGGTGATTACAATATTGCTCCCGAACCGCGCGATACCTATGATGCTGCAATCTGGGAGGGCGGGGTGTTATGTAGTGAACCTGAACGTGCGGCGTTTAATAACTTAGTTGCGTTGGGCTTAACCGATAGTTTTCGGCATTTCAATCAAGAAGATCGTCAATATACGTGGTGGGATTATCGTAATATGGCGTTTCGTCGTAAACAAGGCTTGCGAATTGATCATTTATTGATTAGTCATCAGCTAATTGAACGGGCACAAGCGTGTGTAATTGATCCAGCTCCACGAAAACTCGAGCGCCCATCTGATCACACACCCGTGATTTTAACCCTGAAATAGCCTATAATAACGTCTTAAACAATTTAGCCCAATTTTGCGTCTGTGTGACCATTGCAGAGTGCGAAAGCTAAATTGGATTATTTGCGGATGATTTTGTCATTCAGCGCTGTAGTTTTAACTATTTATTAATCTATACAGAAAGTAATTATGTCCCAAGAAAATTCTATTCAACAATATCCACGTTTGTTGTGGTTTATTCAACTCTCATATACTGCGGTAATTTTGCTGGCAAATTGGTTTGATATTCGCATGATCAAAATCGCTGGGCTTGAAACCGATGCGGGCACGCTAATTTTCCCCTTGACCTTTATTTTATCCGATTTAATTACCGAAGTTTACGGCTATAAATTTGCGCGGCGTGCAATTTGGGTCGGATTTCTGTTTAATTTTGTGTTTATTGCCTATGGTCAATTAATTATTCATTTGCCAAGCCCAGATTATGCGTTAGGTGTGAATGATAAATTTGATAGCTTATTAGGCTTTAATGCACGGATTATCATCGCCTCGACGATTTCATACCTGTGTGCCGAACCGTTAAATTCCTATATTATGGCTAAACTCAAACTAAAAACCCGTGGTAAATTAATGTGGCTGCGCTTTGTGTCATCAACCGCAGTGGCGTCACTGTTTGATAGCTTCTTGTTTGGCACCTTGGCGTTCTATGGTACGATGCCGTTGCATGATCTGATTATCTTTAATTTTACGATGTGGGGAATTAAAGTCTTTATTGAAATTTGTGGTTTGCCGCTGTCTTTAAGTTTAGCTCGGCGCCTCAAACGTTCCGAAGGCTTGGATATGTACGATGTTGGGACTAAGTTTTCCATATTTAGTCTGGATGCTAAATATGCTAAAGCCAATAACCATTTTAATTAGGTGGCGGCTAATTGATCAGTGTTGGGCACGCATTAAACACCAAATCTCAACGTGGGCTGCGCCGAGTTGTTGACATAATTTCGCCAATTCGTTAACCGTGGTGCCACTGGTAACGACATCATCGACAATAGCGATGCTTTTACCACGTAGATCGGCTTGAATGCTAAAGGCATTGTTTAAATTACTCAGCCGTTGTTGGCGATTTAAAGTGGCTTGTGCTTGGGTTTCTTTCGTGCGATGCGCCTGTATTAGTTGGACTTGCGGATTAAGTTGTCGAAATTCGCGTAATAGTTCATGCACTTGATTAAAGCCACGGAGTTTATGTTTCTTCGAGTGCAGTGGCACTGGTATAATTACCTCTGGTAACCGTTGGATTTGGCGTGCAATTTGGCTCCAGAATAATTGACTCAATAGCGTGGTATATTCTATTTTGTGATTATACTTGAGTTGATGAAGAATTTTATCCAGCGGAAATCCATAGTCAAAAGCGCTAATCACGCGTTCAAATTGGAAGTTGTTTTCGTGGCAGTTTGCACAATGCAATTCTTTGGGCGCTAATTGAATTAAACAGCGTGGGCAGTGATAACGATTATCGTGGCTAATTAAGCTATGATAGCAATCTTGGCAAATTTGTTGATCATTACTGCAGCCACACAAAACACAGTTTTGCTCCAGCAAAATTACCTTTTCCAGCCAATTATTACAAAAGTGAAATAAATTAATCATGGATAATCTCATTCTAAATACCGCATTGATCCGCAAATTATTTAATCGTAAAGCCGCGAGCCTAGCTCAAGTGGATTTTTTATTTCAAGATTTAGCCGCACGGGTGATTTCCAGATTAGATTATATCAAGTTAGACCCGCGTATAATCGTTGATTGTGGTGCAGGCGGTGGATTTGATCGTGAGTTGCTTGCGCAAAAATTCCCAGCCGCTGATTTAATTGAACTGGATTTAGCACTTGAAACGCTTAAGTTACGCCAATTAGCTCCGCAAAGCGTGTTGAGTAAATTCTTCAAAAAACCCGCTGCGCAAAATTTACTTTGTGCCGATGCCAATCAACTCCCTTTAGCTAATTTGAGCATTGATTTTGTTTATGCTAATTTATTGCTGCCATATATCAGTGATATTCCTGCTTTTATTCGTGAAATTAGACGGGTTTTAAAGCTTGGTGGTGCGTTTTGCATCTCAGGGCTTGGGGTTGACTCATTCAAAGAATTACGCACGCTGGGATTAAGTAGCTACCGTTTTCCAGATATGCATGATATTGGTGATATGTGTATTGATGCTGGTTTGAGTAATCCAGTGGTTGATACCGAATATATCACCTTAGATTATGAAAATTTGGCGCTATTGTTGCATGAGGTTAAATTAGTTGCATGTGGCGCGGCGAATGCGGCCAGTTTACGCCAGCCACTAACTAAGTCACAGCTTAAAAATCTGCAGCAACAATATAACTTGCCACATAAATTAACCCTGGAAGTTTTTGTCGCACATGGTTGGAAAGATCAGTCGCGCATTGATTTACCCGCAGGGCAGCAGGTAATTAATTTTAAACGATAAGTCGAGTTGGCTATGTTAAAATTGCCGCCTAAGACGATCATAATTAAATGTATAGCGTATGCTTTTTTGTTATTGTAGTTTTTAAATGGATGTAGTTATTTAATTGCTTTGGTGGATAATTTTTGTCGCGCGGCAATTAATTTACGTGATTAGTGATGTGAGTAATTTAAATATTTTATGGGGGTAACATGGGGGTAATTCGACAAAATTGGATCGGAATTGTGGGCTTAATTGGTTTGTGCATTGGGATGCCACTGCCGCACGGTATTTTGCAAAATTCAATCAATTTAGTGAGCTTTATCGCTTTAGTTTTATATGCCTGGTTGGGTAAGAATGAATTTTTTACTTATCAACAAAGCATTGTTCTGATTGGCGCGGTTCTAAAAATGTTGAATGTGAGTGATCTAATTATTGCGAGTGTTTTAGTGATTATTTCATTGGTGTCTGTAGTTAAAATTTTGCAAAATCCTGTTTTTCGCGTTTGGTACACTGGTGTTGGTTTTATTGGCCTAGCTGGGTTTGTCTATGGTTATGCAACTTTAAATCCGATTGCCTATGCTGTAGCAGGAGTTGCTTCGACTATTTATAGTTTTATCAGTTATTCTAAAGGCGTTAAAAGCGCATTTTTGTTTGGGATTCTAAATATTATTTATGGCTCCATCGCGCTCTATCTTGTTTTTAGTGGCTAATTTATCATTTGATCGATTAGAACGTACAAAGGCAGCAAGTTAAGCTGCCTTAATTTTTTGTTCATAGACCGCGTTCATTTGTTGATGTAAATAAAGTGCTAATTCGTGGCGTGAGGCAAAATCTTGTGCATCAATCGTTGGTAGTATAAATGCGTGTGCGGTTAAATTTTTGCCAGCTAAAGTATTTAAAACCGTTTGCAGTAAATTGCGCCCATAGTAAAGTGTTTCTTCGGCAAAGCTACCATCGGCACGATAGTAAATTAGAATGATTGGAATTATCTTGCTTTTGGCTTGAATTGCGGCTTCCAATAATGGTGATTTAAACAAAAAGAGTTCTTTACCATTATTTATTTTGCCCTCAGGAAAGAGGCCAACACATTTACCAGCGCTCAATTCGTGGCTAATTAGCTGATTAGCGTGCAGAATATCGCGTTTGTTTTCACGGTTAATAAAAATGGTACTGCCTGCTTTGGCAATTTGATTGATCACCGGCCATTTGGCAATTTCAGCCTTAGCCACAAAGCTAGTCACATGAATTGAAACTAAGATTAGAATGTCAAGCCATGACATATGATTGGCTACGAGCATGTGGTTTTTAACTAAGTAGTCATAGTTGCTTTGT
>DPRZ01000260.1 GCA_003538525.1 Neisseriales bacterium | reverse complement strand
ATTGATTTGGATATTGCAATTTCTCCTGAGGCGGCTAAAATTAAGCATTTCAAATCACCAATTATGGGCGATGCTGATATTTTAATTATGCCAGATTTACAATCCGCAAATGCGCTTTCTAAGGAAATGATTTTCATGGGTAAAGCTGATGCAGCTGACGTGATTCTTGGTGCCAGCGTGCCAATTATTGTTACTAGTCGTGCTGATGAAACAGCCGCTAAATACAATGTGCCAGCCTTTTATTCATTAGATGCGCTATTAAGCTCTGGTGGTTTTGATGTGGTTATCTTAACGACACCGAGTGGTTTACATCCAAGCCAAACCATTGCTTGTGCGGAGGCTGGTTTTCATGTAGTTACCGAAAAACCGATGGCAACTAAAATGCAAGATGGTATTGAAATGGTCAAGGCTTGTGATAAAGCAGGTGTACGCTTATTTGTAGTTAAACAAAATCGGCGCAATGCAACGATTCAGATGGTAAAAAAAGCCATTACTGAAGGTCGTTTTGGACGAATTTACTCGGTTGCGTGTAATGTATTTTGGACGCGCCCACAAGCTTATTATGATCATGATGAGTGGCGCGGCACTTGGGAATTTGATGGTGGGGCATTTATGAATCAAGCTTCACACTATGTAGATTTGATGGAGTGGCTAATTGGTTCAGTTGAGTCGGTACAGAGTTATACTGCGACCTTGGCGCGAAATATTGAAACTGAAGATAGTGGTGTATTGGCAATTAAATATCGTAGTGGTGCATTGGGTACGATGAATGTATCAATGTTAACCTATCCAAAAAATCTGGAAGGTTCAATCACGATTTTGGGCGAAACTGGTACGGTTAAAATTGGTGGTATGGCGGTCAATAAAATTGAACATTGGGAATTTGCCGATAAACGCCCCGAAGATGAAGGTGTCTTGGAAGCAAATTATGCGACTACCTCGGTATATGGTTTCGGGCATCCGTTATATTATTCCAATGTGCTGGCAACCTTACGTGGTACTGAAGAGCCTTTAACCGATGGGCGTGAAGGATTGCGCTCTTTGGAGTTATTAATTGCTATTTATATTTCAGCGCGGGATGGTAAAAAAGTCTCATTGCCGTTAGTTTATTAATTTATTGGAGAAATATAGCGATGAAAAGTCAATATAAAGGAATTATACTAGCTGGTGGTAGTGGTAGCCGCTTACACCCTGCAACTTTAGCCATGTCAAAACAGTTGTTGCCTGTGTATGATAAGCCGATGATTTATTATCCATTATCAATTTTGATGTTAGCTGAAATCCAAGATGTGTTGATTATTTCAACGCCACAGGATATTGGGCGCTTTGAACAATTACTTGGCGATGGTAGTCAATTTGGGATTAAATTAAGCTATGCAGTGCAAGCCAGCCCAGATGGTCTGGCACAAGCTTTTTTAATTGGTGAAGAGTTTTTGGCGGGTTCTCCAGCGTGTTTGATTTTGGGCGACAATATGTATCACGGAAGTGGTATGACCGAACTTTTAAAATCAGCGCAAACAGGCAGTGGCGCAACGGTATTTGCTTATCAGGTTGCTGATCCAGAGCGTTATGGCGTGGTTGAATTTGATGCTGAGCATAAAGCGATTAGCCTTGAAGAAAAACCTGTTGCGCCTAAATCTGATTTTGCGGTAACGGGTTTATATTTCTATGACAAACATGTGGTGGAGATGGCAAAACAAGTACAACCCTCGCCACGTGGTGAGTTGGAAATTACCGATTTGAATAAAATTTACTTGGAGCATGGGCAGCTAAATGTCGTGACGATGAAACGCGGCTTTGCGTGGTTAGATACAGGAACGCATGATTCTTTATTAGAAGCCTCCAATTTTATTCAAACGGTGGAAAAACGCCAAGGGATTAAAATCGCTTGTCTTGAGGAAATTGCCATGCATAAAGGTTGGCTAAGTAAAGCCGAGGTGCAAGCCAAAGTTGCCGAAATGGGTAAATCTACTTACGCAGAATATTTACGTAGGATGGTGAAATAATGGAATTTATAAAAACCTTTATTCCAGAAGTTATTCTGGTCAAACCTAAAGTATTTGGTGATGAACGGGGCTTTTTCATGGAAAGCTATCGTAAGTCGCTATTTCAAGCTAATGGTATTGTGCCAGAATTTATTCAAGATAATCATTCTAAATCGGCTAAAGGCGTGCTACGTGGCTTGCATTATCAACTAGATCCTAAAGCGCAGGGTAAGTTAGTTCGCTGCGTGAGTGGTGCAGTTTTTGATGTTGCGGTGGATATTCGCCGTGGCTCGCCAACCTTTGGTAAATGGTTTGGTTGTGAATTGTCAGCTGAGAACAAGTATATGTTATGGATACCTGCAGGTTTTGCGCATGGATTTGTAACCCTAGCCGATGATACTGAGTTTTTATACAAAACTACGGGTGAATATGCCCCCGAATGTGATCGTGGAATTAAGTATGATGATCCTGCGATTGGTATTGAATGGCCTGCGCTAGGTGAGTTATTGTTATCAGACAAAGATAAAAAACAACCTCTGTTAAAAGATGCGGAAATTAACTTCAATTATGTGAGTAATAATGATGAGTAAAAAAACTTTATTGGTAACTGGTGGCGCTGGATTTATTGGTTCAGCGGTGGTGCGTCAATTAATTAATCACAGTGACTATCATGTGGTAAATATTGACAAATTAACCTATGCGGGGAATTTAGAATCATTAAAAGCAGTTAGTGATGATCCGCGTTATAATTTTGAGCAAGTTGATATTTGCGATAAAGAGCAAATTAAGCGTATTTTTGATACGTATCAACCAGTTGGCATTTTGCATTTAGCTGCCGAGAGTCATGTTGATCGTTCGATTGTTGGACCAGGTGAATTTATTCAAACTAATATCGTGGGTACGTTTAATTTGTTAGATTGCGCGCGTGAATATTATAGTCAATTGGCAGATAAAAGCCAATTTAAGTTTGTGCACATCTCTACCGATGAGGTATTTGGTTCGTTAGGCGATGAAGGTTATTTTGTTGAAACAACGCCGTATGACCCACGTAGCCCATACTCTGCATCTAAAGCCAGCAGTGATTTATTAGTAAAAGCTTGGTTTCATACTTACGATTTCCCCGTGGTAATTACCAATTGTACCAATAATTACGGACCATATCATTTCCCCGAGAAATTAATTCCTTTAGTGATAAATAACGCTTTGCAAGGTAAAGATTTACCCATTTATGGTAAAGGCGATAATATTCGTGATTGGCTGTATGTTGATGATCATGCGAAGGGCATTATTTTAGCCTTTGAAAAAGGACTGCTTGGCGAGAGCTATTGCATTGGTGGACATAATGAACGCACCAATTTACAAGTGGTTGAAGGTATCTGTCAAATTTTGGATGAATTAAGTCCACGCAGCGATGTTAAATCCTATTTAGAGCAAATTACCTATGTAACTGATCGGGCAGGACATGATTTCCGCTATGCAATGGATCCAACTAAGATTCAAAATGAATTAGGCTGGCAGCCTGAAGAAAATTTTGC
>DPRZ01000100.1 GCA_003538525.1 Neisseriales bacterium | reverse complement strand
GCAATCAAGTCACCTTTCAAGGTTACATTTTTTTGTCCATCAATGAAAACTGGTGCAACTGGTGATTCATCTTTACCTGGTAAGCTAATTCCAATATTAGCTAATTTAGATTCACCTGGTCCATTTACCACACAGCCCATCACCGCAACCTTCATTTCCTCAACCCCTGGATATTGTTGTTTCCATAATGGCATCTGCTCGCGTAAATAATTTTGAATTTTATCAGCCAGCTTTTGGAAATAATCACTGGTAGTGCGTCCACAACCAGGGCAAGACGTTACCGTTGGTACAAATGAACGCAAGCCCAAGGACTGTAAAATCTCTTGTGCCACAATTACTTCATTAATGCGACTCTCACCTGGTTTTGGAGTTAATGAGACACGTATTGTATCACCAATTCCTTCATTTAAAATCAAGGATAATGCCGCAGTTGAGGCAACGATTCCCTTAGAGCCCATACCGGCCTCAGTTAAACCCAAATGTAGCGGATAATTACAACGGCTGGCTAAATCACGATAAACTAAAAGTAAATCTTGGACATGACTAACTTTACAGGATAATAAAATTCTGTTTTCAGGCAAACCTAATTCGAGTGCTTTCTCAGCACTTTGTAGCGCTGATTCAACTAAGGCTTTACGCATCACCGCTTCCAAACTAAGTGGCAGCGCCAAACTTGCATTGCTATCTAACATTGTCGCCAATAACTCTTGATCTAATGAGCCCCAATTAACACCGATTCGCACAGGTTTATCATACTCACGTGCGGTATTAATCATATATGCAAATTGCTCATCGCGCTTAGCGCCTTTACCGACATTACCTGGATTAATCCGATATTTAGCTAAATATTTGGCACAATCTGAATTTTCAGCTAAAATCTTATGCCCATTAAAGTGAAAATCACCAACTAAAGGCACATTTACGCCCATATCCGCCAAACGCTGACTAATTTCACGAACTTTCGCTCCTGCTGCCAAGGTATTTACCGTAATTCTAACCACTTCTGAGCCAGCACGGGCTAAATCAGCAACTTGCAGTGCAGTTCCCAAGGCATCCTCGGTATCGGTATTGGTCATCGATTGCACCACAATTGGATGCTCACTACCAACATAAATTTGCCCGATTTTACTACTAAAGGTTTTACGTCGAATTATCATTTTATCCACCCTTATAATCCTATTTAGGATCTAAATATAATTTCATGCCAACTTTAAGTCGATTTACGCTTAAATTATTAATTGTTTCCAGCGACTTCAGTGAAATAGCATGTTTATTGCTTAACGAATACGCGGTATCACCAGACGCAACTAAAATATAACGCCGACCGCTTGACTCACTAAGTACGCCTTGTGCCGTATTCTTAACGCGTCCAGTTGTTACGCTGTTTTTAACTATAATTGGTTGATTAGTTTGCCCACTGGCTAATTGATTATAATTAGATTTTGCGCTGCTACTATTTTGAAGACTTGAATTACTCGCGCCATATTTCAATAAATACTGTTGCGCCTCAGTAGAGTTACCGTAATTACTCACGAGAACCTTGCCAATCGTATCACGATAGGAGATAAACTCATGCCGATGACTAATATTTGCATTATCATCAATCATACCTTGCAGGATGCGAATATGCAACCACATGGTTTGCGGTGTTTGTGAACCACTAAATTTAGTAATATAAAAGTTAGCTAATTGAATATTATTTTGATCAAAATGCAGTTTGGCTAACGCAATATAACTATCTTGCGGAATATTCCGAAAGGTTAACGACCTGAGATAATCAGCATTGGCGGCAGTTAAATCTTTTTGCTTATAATAACAATTGCCACGGCTATAATAGCCAATTTCTGGAGTAAAATAAAGTGGATTATTTAACGCCAAAGCAAAATTTTCATTCGCATCGCTATACCGCTTTTGATCACACAAAAATACTGCATAATTAACATAGGCTTCAGAATAGCCATCTTTTAAACTCAGTGCTTGTTTAAAATCGGCTTCGGCATTACTCGGTTTATCCAATTGTTGATAAATCATGCCACGGATCATATACGCACGCGCATTACTCGGTAAAGTTGTAATTGCCAAATTAACACGATCCAATGCAACTTGTGGAGCACTGTGCTTTTGATATTCGATCGCTAAATCGACATAGGTATCCGAGAGTTTATTTTTATCAATAACATTATTTTGCACCGTACCATCACTATTGATAGTCTTCGTAACACAAGCACTATTCAGCGCAAAAACCAGCATTAAACTAAGCACATGAGCTAAACGCATATCAAACTTCTTTAATTGGAATGTAATTTTTCCATTTTTCTTGGCGTTTGGTTTTATCTTCAACCTTGCCAACTAATTGACCACACGCAGCATCAATGTCATCACCGCGCGTTTTACGCACCGTTGTAATATATCCACCATTTTGTAAGATTTTTTGGAATTTCAAAATCTGTCCCCAACCAGTTGCTTCATAACCAGAATTTGGAAACGGGTTAAATGGAATTAAATTAAATTTGCACTCAACTCCACGCATAAGTTTAACTAGCTCTTCAGCATGTTCTAACTTATCATTAACACCTTTTAACATTACATATTCAAAGGTAATGTAATTTTTAGGTGACTTAAGCAAATAGCGTTTACACGCCGCAATTAATTCTGCAATTGGATATTTTTTATTGAGTGGAATTATTTGACTACGCACTTCATCATTTGAGGCATGCAAACTAATTGCAAGCGCTACCGGACAATCTTCGGCTAACCAATCCAAGCGGGTTACTACACCGCTAGTGGATAACGTTAATTTACGTTTTGAAATATTATACGCATTATCATCCAACATAATCCGCATTGCATCAATTACATTTTCATAATTGGCTAAGGGTTCGCCCATGCCCATCATCACTACATTAGTGATTAATTTCTCGCCTTTAGGATCTTTGCCTAGGCGCTGATTGGCCCACCATAATTGACCGACAATCTCACCGCTAGTTAAATTACGATTAAAGCCTTGACGACCAGTTGAACAAAATTGGCACTCTAATGCGCAGCCAACCTGTGAAGAAACACATAATGTTCCCCGTCCATCTTCAGGAATAAAAACGGCTTCGATTTTATTGCCACCACTAACACTTAAGACCCACTTGCGTGTCCCATCACTCGAGATATGCTCAGTCACCAGTTCAGGCGCTTCAATAGTAGCAATTTCCTCAAGGGTCGCGCGCAGCGATTTGGCAATATCGCTCATTTCGCTAAAATTAGCCGCACCATAAACATGCAACCAACGAAAAACTTGTTTCGCTCGAAATTTTTTCTCACCAATTTCAACAAAAAATTGCTCTAACTTGGGTAAGGTATAATTTAATAAATTTATTTTCATAATTCTCATTAAATAGCGCTAATGTTCTAAAACCAACATTAACGCTTAAAATAATTAACGTGTCCGTGCGCACAATTCAGAAGTTGAGAAGAAATAGCTAATTTCAACTGCTGCATTTTCTAAGCTATCTGAACCATGAACTGCATTTTCACCAATTGAATCAGCAAAGTCAGCACGAATAGTACCAGCTGCAGCATCTTTTGGATTAGTTGCACCCATTATTTCACGATTTTGGCTAACCGCATTGTCACCCTCAAGAACTTGAATCATTACAGGACCAGAAGTCATGAATTCAACCAATTCACCAAAGAATGGACGTTCTTTATGTACAGCATAGAATTCTTGAGCTTCTTTTAATGACAAATGTTTCATTTTAGCCGCAACAACTTTAAGTCCAGCCGCTTCAAAACGTGCATAAATTTGACCAAT
>DPRZ01000161.1:9893-12095 GCA_003538525.1 Neisseriales bacterium | reverse complement strand
GAGAAATGGGATAGTAAGAAATTTTTAGAACACTTGGATATGTATGCGAGTATGATTAGTCGCAGTAAAGCGGATATTATTATTCTACCAGAAACTGCAATTCAAACTTTTGCTGAATTTTTGCCAGAACATTATTTGGATGATATCATTAATTTAGCTAAATTGAATCATGCAGAATTGGTAGTTGGTTTACCGCGGCAGATTAATGCAGCTGGTGATTATGTTAATTCAGCAACCGTGTTTACTCAAGCAGGTTATCCATATTATGCTAAGGCGCATTTAGTACCATTTGGCGAGTATGTTCCGCTAAAATGGTTTTGGGGCAAGGTATTTTCATTTGCCAATATTCCGATGACAGGATTTAGTCCTGGCAGCTATGACCAAGCACCGTTAACTTTAGCGAATCAAAAATTAGCGTTTAATATTTGTTATGAAAATGGTTTTGGCAGTGAGTTAATTAATTCGGCTGCGCAATCGACTTTAATGGTTAATTTGAGTGATATGGTATGGTTTGGCGATACCATTGCTGAGGATCAGCATTTACAGATTTCTCAAGCTCGCGCTTTGGAAAACCAACGGTATTTTATTCAAGCGACCAGCACGGGATTAACTGCGATTATTAACTCCAATGGTCAAGTTGTAACTAAGTTACCTGATTTTGAGAAAAATATTTTGCAAGATTATGTGCAAGGGCGAGTTGGAGTTACGCCGTATCAACGTTATGGTAATTATCCAATTATAATTTTGAGTTTAATGATACTGGGGATTGCTGGGTTAATTAGGTTATTTATGGCTCGTAGCATGAAGAAGTTATCTTAATAATCAATTTCTAGTTGCTTTGACCTAAGTCTTAGTGTGGCGTGTTTAGCATAAAATGTCTGGCAATTTAAATTTTGTCAGACATTTTTAATCAAGAATTATGAGACACTCTTACGTAAATAGCGCATCATCAATTGCTGGTGCAGGATTAATAACCAAGTGTGCGATTTAAGCCCTTACAGATATAGTTGTATTGCTGCTCTGCAATTGATCCAGCGGTGACACTGCTCCATTGCTCATTATCATCAAAAGCATAGTTTTTAATTAAATTACCATACACGTCATAGACACTGCTTGCGGTAATAATAAATTGCTTTTGAGTACAACTTAGCTTCCACCAAGATAAATTATATTTGTAACTTGGCATACCTTGATAATTATATTTGCTTGGTGTGACCACGGTTTTACGGTCTTGGAAACTATAAATTTTATTTGTGCTGCGAATGCTTGATTCATTAATTTCAATTGCGAGTAGATTATCATCTGTGCTGCCTAAGTAGCGCCAGTTGCTACCACTACCACCAGGGAGTTTCTTGGGTGGGACTTTAGGTAAGCTGTTTTTCTTGGTGTTTTTATAGCTTTTTAAATAGCTATTCGTACCATTCGAAGAACTTGAGCAGGCAATTAATGAGAGCGTGCAGATACCAAGAATTAGCTGTTTAAAATTAGTTAGAATTAGCATGATTTAGGTGCGGTCGCGTTTTGTATTAGTAGTCAAATTTAGATTCTTGTAATATGTTAAAAGGTGCCTAAATAGGCACCTTTGTGTTAAAGTAGCAATTATTTTTTGGCAACGGCATCTTTAAGTTGTTTACCTGGTTTAAATTTAGGACTAGTTGAGGCTGCAATTTGAATTTCTTCCCCTGTTGCTGGATTACGACCAGTTCGAGCCGCTCTTTCTGCAGTTGTGAAAGATCCAAATCCAACTAAAGTAACGGTATCTCCATTTTTTAATGCGCTAGTAACTGTTGATACAAAAGCATCAATCACCTCGCCAGCCTTTACTTTAGATATATCCGCACCGCTAGCAATAGCGTCAATTAATTCTGCCTTGTTCATTATAACAGCTCCATAAAAATATTAATATTAGGCTTATACAGACATATTTATACCAAAGCTATTTAAATGGTGTCAACTTCATTTTAGGTAAAAACAGCTTGCGATGGTTAACCTATTGAAATTTATTTGAAAAATAATTGTGTCAAAAGGCTACAAGTGGTTCTAAATTATGTAATTATGAATTAATTATTGGTAATTTCCAATGAAACTTAACACTCAGCATTCTGAATGCGACCATGAAGATTACGGCAATAAATCCAGCTAAAGCGTGTAACATAAATAAACTTAAGATAATATACAAAATTGCACCACACAAAGAAACCG
>DPRZ01000161.1:0-9783 GCA_003538525.1 Neisseriales bacterium | reverse complement strand
TGCACCACACAAAGAAACCGTGATATATAATTCACTGGAAAAGACCAATGGTACGCGATTAGCGATTACATCCGCAATAATTCCACCGCCAACTGCGGTCCAGATACCCATAATTACTGCAATTCCTGCTGGTTGCTCCATAATGAAGGATTTTTCTACACCAGCAATGCAGAAAACCCCTAAACCGATCGCATCGGTAATTAACAGGAGTTGATTTAGGCGGCGATTGGCCAAGAGCTGAGGCGCATAGTAGAATAGCATGTAAGTTAAGGCACCAATTGTCAAGCTTAGCCAAACATAATAGTTGTCTTTAATCCAAAAAACTGGGGCGGCTAAAATTAGGTCACGAAAAGTTCCGCCAGCATTGGAAATGACGAAAGCGAGGAGTAGAGCACCAGTCAAATCCATTTTAGAATCAATTGCACGTAAAGCGCCACTGATTGAGCACGCAATCACACCGATAACTAAAAATACATCAAGGAGTAAATTAATGTGTTCAATAGTATGCTGGGAGATATGTGGTGCAATCATGCTAAATCTTTCGTCTGAGAAATTAGGTCTAAATAAAGTTGTTTGATGGCTTGAGCAAGCTTTGCAGGCTGCTCGCTGTGTTGGCTTACGATTTTTTGCAATGGTACATTTTTGAGTTCTTGTGCAAGGTGTATTAGGCTTTTAAGGCGCTTTAAACTGTTGGTTTGCTGACACGAGTTCAAATGCTCCGCATAATTAGTACAGAGCCGTGCAAATTGAGCATAATTGCGCCAAATGTCAAGTTGCTTAAAGTGGTTTAATTGATTTTCTGGGCTTAGTTGATGGTTTTCACTTAATTGACGGATTAATTGCGTTTGATAGAGCATTTTTAAAAGTCTTTTATCCTTGCTAATTTCTGTAAGGTTCTTCTCGGTAGGTGCGGTATTTAAATAAAGAGCAATCAGTTGATAACGTTGTAGCTGATTTGTTGAAGTTTGTAGGTCATGAATAAATTTAGTAAAGTCTTTGTCGCTTTTTAGTTTGAGATCTAAAGTGGGGAAAAATACACCTAAATTGTGCGTTTTGCGTAAAACGCTAAAAAAATTATAACTATATTTACATTCAAGAGCTTTATTTAGTTCATTTAAAACTCGTTCACGGCTTAAGCTTAATCCCTCGCCATTTTGCGCCATTTGCTGCATTAAAAATAATGTTTCCTTGGCGACGCTAAAATTTAATTTGGCAGCAAATCGCGCCACCCGCAGCACTCGTAATGGATCGTCAGCAAACGCAGTTGAGACATGGCGGAGTATTTTTTGTTTTAAATCCGCTTGACCATGATAGGGGTCAATAATATTGCCATCTTGATCTTCAGCAATAGCATTAATGGTTAGATCTCGACGAAATAAATCTTGTTCTAAACTGACGTGAGGAGAACTATTTACTTGAAATCCAGTGTGCCCAGTTCCTTGTTTGAACTCAGTTCTCGCCAGAGCGTATTCTGCCTGAGTTTGTGGGTGTAGAAAAACTGGGAAAAATTTACCAACTTGTTGATAACCTTGCTCTAACATTTGCTCTGGAGTACTACCGATGACAACATAATCACAGTCATGGGGTTTTACTCCTAATAATTTGTCGCGGACATAGCCGCCAACTCGGTAGATCTGCATTGTTTGCTAGTTTTGAGACAGTGCGCCAGTGGCATCACCGCTATTGTTATCATCATCAACGATAAAGGTTTGTGCTTTATTGTTAACCTTGTTTAAATAAGCCAGCATATTAGGTTGTGAGTTATTGATGAGACTATCATAAACTAATTTATTGGTGGTTACTTTTTGAACGTAATCCCGCGTAATTTTAAATGGGATTAATTCGACTTGAATGCGGTTGTCCATATTTTGGAAGGCTTGTTGCCAACGATGAGCCCGTCCAGGACCAGCGTTATAGCCTGCACTGGCATAAATAATGTTATTACCAAATTTATTCATTAGGTGGGCTAAATACCATGAACCAAATTGAATATTACAGCTATAAGTTTTGTAACAGTTACTTGAGCCCATTTTTTTGGCGATATAAGCCGCGGTAGCAGGCATAATCTGCATTAGACCAACTCCGCCATCAAATGCCAATGCATTGGGGTTAAAACGGCTTTCTTGGCGCGTAATTGCCATTGGATAGGTCATTTCTATGCCCATTTGTTGCGCGGCTTGTTTGTATTGTGGACTAAATAACACTGGAAAGCTTAGGCTGGCATCCGCAATGTCTAATTTGGTAGCAGCGTAAATCCCCATTTCATTCCAGCCTAAATTAAATGCATTGCGGCTAATTGTTGCTACGTCACGATCATTCGATTGGCTAATAATATAGTAGAGGTTTTGGGTAGCTAAGCGAACCAAGGTATTATTGTTGAGTTGCTTACCATTTTTGTACCATGCAAAACTCATTTGAGTGTCATTCGCATATTGCATATCGGCGATAGAGCCTTGTTCGGCATGAAAGCTTGGGTTAAGTGGAGCATTTAGCTCAGCTTGGGCAAGTAATGAATAGTAGCTATAGTCAACTGGGATTTTTTGGAGAGTCGCTTGAGCTGTGGTTTTTTGACCAAGTTTGCCTGCTGCATAAGCTTTCCAATATAGCCATGAATTTTTGTTTTGTAATTTATTCGGCATATTATTTATGCTGTTTAAAATATTTTGCCAATCGTTTTTAGCTAAGTAGGTTCTAACGCGCCATTCATTTTCATCATCGGATAGATATTGAGAATTACCTTGTTGAATGGCTTTAGCGGCTAAATCAAATGATTGATGGCTAGCTAAATCTGCTGCCACAACGTTATAGAGATATTGTTTAGTGCCGCGATCAACGTTTGCGGTGCTTAATTCGGTGTAGGCTTGTTCGGGGTTCTTCTGGCTTAAATTTTCAATTCGATAAACAATTTGAGATGGATTGGATAAATTGCTGGTTGGCGTTGTAGATGAGGAATCTATGGGGGCAATTTTAAATACGCTACCTAGTTGATTGAATTGTGCAATTTGGTTATTGGTGATTAGGCTATATAAAAACGGTGCTTGATTAGTTTTATCAAGCTTGCCAGCATTGAGTTTGGTTGCGATTAGTGAAATACACCATAGTGGTAATTTATTTGCAATTAAGTAATTAAAATCACTTTTGCTGGCTTGCTGAGAATTAGTCGCAAAATTAGCCATGTCATAACCACAGGTTTCGTTGTTTGAAACTTGGTCGCTGGCAAGCTGTGGATAAAGAGCTAGATATGCTGTCCAATTCTGAGCATTGAAATAAAAGCTCAAAAGTTGGTGGATTAAATCATTTTTTAAATAGCCTGTTTGGTGATTTTTTATAAAGTCAAGGCTTGGTGCAGGGTTGTTCTTAGCTAAATTAGCATTTGCATTTAAATAGGTTGCCAAATTATCATCTGGATGATTTGCAGCAAGTGTTGAGAGTGCTGCTAAATTATTTTGACTATATGCTTGGGTGGCGCTTGTAATGAATGAAGTACTGTTATTGGCATGAGCCAAGTTGATGGAAAGGCTCAGGAAACCCAAAACTAGTTTTTTATTCATATTAACCTTCAAAATTAAAATTTGTTTATCAGCTAAATTATACCTTATTTTAGGTTAAATTTTCCCGAAAAAAAGTTGATGGTGGGTAATGGTTTAAAATCTGGTATAATACCAACTTTATTTTGTCAAGTTTATAAGGTTATCCTGATGGCGTTTAAAGATATTAATCTTTCAGAATGGGCACTAAAGAATCAGCCGCTAGTTAAGTACTTTCTTATCTTGCTGTTTATTGCTGGAGTGTATAGCTATACTCACTTAAATCAGCGTGAAGATCCTGATTTTACGATTAAGTCTATGGTAGTTACTGTGCAGTGGCCAGGTGCTACGGAACAGCAAATGGAAGATCAGGTTGTTGATAAGATTGAGAAGAAGCTTCTTGAATTACCAACCTTAGACTTTACATCATCACAGATTAAACCAGGTTCTGCAATTATCACGATTAATCTTGGCGATACAGTACGTGGGCAAGCGGTTAGTGACTCTTGGTATCAAGTACGTAAAAAAATTGGCGATATTCAATCTAGCTTGCCACCAGGGGTGCAAGGTCCATTTTACAATGATGAATTTGGTGATACCTATAGTAATATTTACGCATTTGAGGGTGGAGGTTATAGTTACGAAGAGTTACGTAGAGTTGTTGAGGATGTTAAACGTGAAACTTTATCTGTTGATGGAGTTAACAAGGTTGACATTATGGGTAATCAGTCTGAGCAAATTACAGTGAATTTATCCAGCAGCAAATTGTCAGCCTTAGGTGTGAGCTTGCAACAAGTCTTGTCAGCAATGCAGTTGCAAAATGCGGTTAGTTCTGCTGGTAGCTTTGACACGTCTGGTGATAATATTCCTGTACGTGTAACTGGTAACTTTGAGAATATTGAAGAAGTTAAGAGTTTACCAATTGCGGTTAATGGTAAAATTTTTAGACTCGGTGATATTGCAAACATAAAGCGTGAGTTTGTTGATCCACCAGTTACAGAAATTCATTTTGATGGTAAGTCTGTGATTTTATTAGGTATTGTATTAAATAAGCAAGCAGATGTGATTGCGACGGGTAAATTAATTGAAAAACGTTTTGACGAAGTAAAGAAAAAACTACCTGTTGGAATTACTGAATCAATCGTTTCAAATCAACCTGATGTGGTAAAGGAGTCGGTTCATGAGTTTGTTAAGGGGTTGGTTGAAGCGGTTGTTATCGTTTTGATCGTAAGCTTTGTAAGCTTAGGCTTTAGAACTGGGGTAATTGTTGCTATTTCGATACCTTTAGTTTTATCGGTTACTTTTCTAATTATGTTAATGATGGGAATTAATTTAGAGCGAATCTCATTAGGTGCTTTAATTATTGCTTTGGGTTTATTAGTGGATGATGCAATCATTGCAGTAGAAATGATGGTTCAAAAACTTGAAGAGGGCATGGGTAAATTTGAAGCAGCAACCTTTGCCTATACTTCTACGGCATTTCCAATGTTATCTGGTACGCTGATTACCGTTGCGGGGTTTCTACCCGTAGGAATGAATAATTCAACCACTGGAGAATATGTTTACTCATTATTTGCGGTTGTTGGTATTTCATTGATTGTATCATGGGTTGTTGCGGTAATCTTTACCCCATATCTTGGCTTTCATCTATTACCAATCGAAAAATATCAAAAGCTGGCAGCCGCACATTCTGGGCATGATATGTTTGACAAGCCGTTTTATAATAAATTAAAAGTATTTTTAGAAAAAATAATCTTTTATAAACGCAGTGTGGTCTTAGGGACGGTTGGTGTATTTGTACTGTCATTAGTTTTATTTAAATTATTTGTTGCACAACAGTTTTTTCCAGCTTCAGATCGCCCAGAATTAATGGTTGATATGTGGTTACCACAGGCTTCTTCGATTTATAACACTGAAGCTCAAGCAAGTAGTTTTGAAAAGTTAGTTCTAAAAGAAAGTGGCGTTGAAGCGGTTACAACCTTTATTGGGGTTGGTGCACCACGCTTTATTTTAACCCTAGATGCACAGCAACAGAATGTAAATTTTGCTCAATTGTTAATTAAGACTAAGGGGTCCAAAGATCGTGAACAGGTTTTAGTGCGTTTAAAGCAGATTCTGGCAACTAAGTATCCTGATGTTCGGGGTCGGGTCACGCGTTTAGAATTAGGTCCTCCTGTTGGTTATCCTGTTCAATTTAGAATTTCAGGCACTGATACCGCAGAAATTATGTCGATTTCGAATCAAGTTGAAAGTATTATGCGTGCAAACCCATATACTTTGAATGTTAATCATGACTGGGGAGAAGATCTTAAGGTTATGCGCGTAGTCGTTAATCAAAGTAAGGCACAAGAAATTGGTCTATCTTCCAGTGATTTGGAAAATCAGTTAAATATGATGCTTTCAGGTGCGACGATGACTTATTATCTTGATCGTGATGAAACTATTCCAGTCGTTGCACAATTAGATAAAGTCGAGCGGACTCAAGTTAATAATTTAAGTAATTTAATGATTCAATCGGCGAATGGAAGCTTTGTTCCAGTTGGACAAATTGCTAAAATTGAATTTGCACCTGAAGCAAGCCTGAAATACCGTCGCAGTCGTGTACCTACAATTACGGTTCGTTCTGATTTAGTTGATGGTGTGCAGGGCAATGATATCAGTATGCAGATTTATAAAAAATTGCAGGTATTAGAGAAATCATTGCCTTTGGGCTATCATATTACGCTGGGTGGAAGTATTGAGTCATCAAAGAAGGCTCAAAATGCAATCAATTCTGTGTATCCTGTAATGTTTTTAATTGTTTTAACATTACTAATGTTGCAATTAAATAGTTTTAAGCGCGCGATGTTAGTAGTAGCAACTGCGCCATTAGGTATGATCGGGGTTACGTTATCGTTAATTTTGTTAAATGCCCCATTTGGTTTTGTAGCATTACTTGGGGTGATTGCGTTACTTGGAATCATTATGCGGAACTCAGTAATTTTAATTGATCAAATTGAAAGTGATATTAAAAAAGGTGATACGCCATTTGAAGCAGTTAAGATGTCGGTATTACGTCGCTTTAGACCTATTATGTTAACTGCCGCGGCTGCGATTTTAGCAATGATTCCATTAATTAGTAGTGCGTTTTGGGGGCCCATGGCTGTTGCGATGATGGGAGGGTTGTTGGTTGCAACGATTTTAACCTTGGTTTTCTTGCCTGCTCTTTATGCTTGGGTGTTTAAAATTCATGATTCTACCTCGGAGATTAAGTGATGAAAAAACTATTTCTGGTTCTTATTGCTACGCTTGGGGGGAGCCAAATTGCCAATGCGTTTGATTTAACCGCTGCGTATCAGCAAGCTCTGATTTATAATGCGGATTATTTAAAGCAAATTGCGAGTACTGATTCTACACTTGAGCAAAAAAACATTGCTCGAGCACAGCTCTTGCCGCAAATTAATGGAACGGCAAGTTTAACGGAAAATTACTTTAATGGATCTGGTGTTACCGCATATTATCATCAGCCAATTTATGGTGTAACGTTGCAGCAAACTATTTTTGACTGGAGCAAGTATTCGGCGTTTAGTAAAGGTAAATATGCGGCACAAGTTGGTGATTTACAATTAGTTAATGCAAAACAACAATTGTTGGTAACCGTGGCACAAGCTTATTTTGATGTATTGTATGCGCAAGATACACTTTTATCAATTCAAAAAACTAAAGATGCCTTAGAGAAACAAATGAATCAAGCTAAGAAATCATTTGAAGTAGGCACGGTAACTATTGCGGATGTGAATGATGCTCAGGCTGGTTTTGATTCTTCTTCCGCGCAAGAAATTCAAGCGACCAATGATTTGATCTATAAGAAAAATATCTTCCAAAATTTAACTGGCCTAGACCCTAATTTAATTCAAGGTCTTAACGATAATATTCAGTTGGATTTACCTTCGCCACAGAATGTTAAAGTTTGGGCTAAACGTGCTGAATCAGGAAACTTCAATATTCAGATTGCCGATAAGCAGCTAGCCATGGCAAACCAAGATGTTGATATTGCGATATCAGGACATTTGCCAAGTGTTAATTTGGTTGGTGGGTATACTTATACTGATACGGCTGGTATTGATAGTGTGAGTGGACCTGAGTCACAAATTAATAATATTTCGAATATTGCAGGAACGCCGATTTCTAGTTATGCGGTTGGTTCATTAGGTGTACAATTAAATCTGCCAATTTATTCGGGTGGAGGTGTAAGTGCACAGGTGCGCCAAGCTAAAGCTAATTATCAAGCCGCGCAACAGCAACTAGTTAGTGTTGAACGAACTACTGATCAAAATGTGCAAAACACTTATTGGCAAGTGCAAAATGGGGTAAGTATTGTTAAAGCTCAACAAACTGCACTGAAGTCGGCTAAGTCTAAATTAGACTCAGATCAATTGGGTTATCAAGTTGGGGTGCGTAATAGTGTGGATTTGGTTAATTCGCAAAAAAATTATTATCAAACCTTTACCACCTATCAACAAACACGCTACCAATATTTGTTAGCCCGTGTCCAATTGCGTTATTTAAGTGGTAGTGTTGATGATAAATTTATTCATGACATCAATGCTAATATTAAACCTACTCAACCCTAAGAAGCTCTATGTTACAACCTATTGTATTTGGTTTAAATTACCAAACGGCTAATTTTGAATTACGTAATCGCCTAGCTTTTGCTAGTGAAGAAATTCCTAATGTTTTAAAGCGTCTGGTTGATTCTGGAATTGTTAAGGAAGTTGTACTTTTATCTACTTGTAATCGCACTGAATTGTTTTTTTTAGCTAAAGATATTGATTTTGTAATTAATTCTTTATGTGATTTGCGCAGTGTTTGTCCAAATACTATTCGTAAGCATAGCTATGTTCATCAAGGTGAGGGGTGTGCACATCATTTATTTCGCGTTATCTCTGGACTTGAATCGATGGTGCTGGGTGAAACTGAAATTGTGGCGCAAATTAAGCAAGCTATGGAGGTGTCGCGCCAAAGTAATGCTTTAGGGAGTAATTTAGCTGGGTTATTTCAGATGGCATTGGCGGTTGAAAAAGATGTCCGTAACCATAGTGCGATTAATAACGTGGCAATTTCAATGGGACATGCGGTGGTCAATTATGTTGAGCAACATTTAGATGAACTACCTAATCGCAATGTGCTTTTTGTTGGTGCTGGGCAAATGATGCAGCAGATTGCGCCACATTTTAATTATTTAAATTTGGATAAAAAAGTAATTGTTAACCGCACCGTTACGAATGCACAGCCGTTGGCATTAAAAATTAGTGCTGAGGTGGAAGAATTAACTAATTTGGCGGAAGTTATCCATGATTATGCAACTGTAATTATTTGTTGTGCGAGTAATACGCCTCTAATCGATGCCGTGATGCTTAAGCAAGATATTGAACGCTCACAGCGTAAATTAATTATCGATCTATCGATGCCGTTGGTTATTAGTAAAAATTTAAATAAGCATACTAATCTAATTATACTGACCGTGGATGATATTGCAAAATTAGTCGATGTTGGTCTTGAAAAGCGTAAATTAGCTGCTGTTGAAGCCGAGGGCATAATTGCAGGTAAATTAGCCGATTATCATGCGTGGTTAAGAAAGCGTGGTTTTACGCCATTAATCAAAAAATTATTGGAACAAAGTGAACAAATTCGTCAAGAAAGTTTGCTTGCTGCTGAAAAGCACTTGATGAATGGTGTCGAGCCAAGTGAGGTTTTAAAACAATTGTCCGTACAGTTAACCAATCGTTTATTACATCATCCATTAGTTAATATCACGGCGGCGGATGGTAAACTACAAGATGTTAGATTAGAGTTATTAGCCGAGTTGTACAGTTTAGAAATATAGAGGTTTTATGAAACAAAGTGTTATTGATAAGTTAACTACCTTGGGTGTGCGCCAAAAAGAATTGTCGGATTTGCTTTCGCAGCCTGAAGCCACCAATGATATGAATGAGTTTACGCGTTTGAATAAAGAGTATTCTGAATTAACGCCAGTTGTGGAGACGTTTAAACAATTTATGTTATCTTGTGAAGATGTAAAAACTGCCGAAGAATTACTCTCTGATCCCGATATGAAAGAATTTGCTCAAGCTGAGTTAAGCAGTGCTAAGGCACGGATTGAGGAATTAGAATTAGAATTACAAAAACTGCTGTTGCCTAAAGATGATAATGATGATAAAAGCATTTATTTGGAAATTCGTGCTGGCACTGGTGGTGATGAATCAGCATTATTTTC
>DPRZ01000156.1:1231-3268 GCA_003538525.1 Neisseriales bacterium | reverse complement strand
GCATTTACTTCTAAAATTGCGCTCTCAGTTCAACAAGGTAGTAAATATTCAGTGATTATTGCCGACTACGATGGTTATAATCAAAAAACTTTAATTTCCACCACTCATCCTATTTCCTCTTTAGCTTGGGATAAAAGTGGTCAATATTTAAGTTATGTAACTTATGAAACAGGTAAACCAGTTGTTTATGTTCAAAATATTGCGCAGGGTTCACGCTATATCGTAGCTAACTTTAATGGCTCCAACTCATCGCCTAATTTCACACCTAATTCACAACAACTTACCGTCACCTTAAGTAAAGATTACGGTTCACATATTTATCTAATTAATAATCAACGCTATTCACCATCTAGCGCCGCAAGACCACTCATTAACTTTGGTACTATTGACACCGAAGCAGATATAGGTGGAACTGGCAAAGTTATTTTTACCTCCGATCATGATGGTGGACCACAAATTTTCATGTCTGATCTAAATGGCTCGACCCCAACGAGAGTAACTAAGGGTCTTGGTAACTATAATACCACAGCACGCTTCTCAAATGATGCGAGCAAAATCACCTTTATTAATCGAAATAGTGGAGTCCTCCAAGCCTATGTGTTGGATTTAATCACACAATCAGCATATCCAATTAGTTCAAATGCACATCATGATATCGCCCCAAGCTTTGCACCAAATGATAAATTAATTTTATTTTCAAGCGATAACACGGTGTATATCAGTAATATAACTGGGACAACTCAGACTCAATTAAACAACCTAAACTATACACAAATTATTGATCAACGTTGGGCACGCAATAATTAAATCGTTGAAAAATAACAAATTTTATAGTATAATCTTAACTATATATTTATATGGAGTAATCTTATGTTTAAAAACACACTTTTTGCAATCCTAGCTAGTGCAAGTTTAGTTTCTTTTGCAGATGTCACATCTTCGTCACCTGTTTCTCAACCAGTTACACAGGCTGGTGATAACCAAAAAGGAACTATGACCCCTGATAAGACAGCTGACTCAAAACAGGCTAATAGCCCAACTGTGAACTCGCGCGCAGCAAGTAGTCAACTATTTCCAGAGCAGGATGCTTTAACAGGAACTAAAGGTCAGAAATACAATACTACCAAGAAGAAAAAACCGACTACACCAAAAGGAAAATCATTTGATAATAATAAAACTGACAATTCAAACTATGATAATAGTCCAACTGTTAGCTCATTTGCCTATAGTGGCTCACAATTCCCAGAGCAAAATAAAGTAACTGGGACAAAAGGTGCAAAATATAACTCTAGTAGCGCAAAAAAACAACCAAGTAGCTATGAAGTAAATAAACCAACAGTTAACTCATTTGCCTATAGTGGCGCGCAATTTCCGCAACAAAATGCCATTACTGGAACCAAACATGTTAATGCGAGTGCAGCACAATAAAATAAGTTATTTCACAAAATACGTTTTATAGTGTATAATTACGGGTAAGTGGTTTTAATAACTATTTAAATTTAACCTAGAAAGGGATTTATATATGAAAAAAATATTAGCTTTAGTTATTGCTGGTACAGCATTAGTGGCTTGTTCTTCTAACAAAGCACCTGTTGAGGCTCCTGTAGCTTCAGCTCCAGTTGTTGCATCTGCACCTGTTGCATCTGCACCTGTTGCAACTAGCCACAACAGTGTATACTTTGCATTTAACAAGTACGATATCCAAGACCAATATGCTGGTATTGTTAAAGCCAATGGCGCTTATTTAGCAGCTAATGCATCTGCTAAAGTTCAAGTACAAGGTAATACTGATGATATCGGTTCTGTTGAGTACAATTTATCTTTAGGTCAAAAACGTGCTGATGCCGTTAAAAAAGCTTTGATTGCAACTGGTGCTACTAAAGCCCAAGTTGAAGCTACATCAAACGGTAAATTGAAAGCTAAATATGATAATAATTCATCAGAAGCTCGTTCTATGAACCGTCGTTCTGACATTGAATACAAATCAGCTCAACCAGCTGGCTACTCTACTGATAGCAATGGTTTACCAATGGTTGA
>DPRZ01000156.1:0-1101 GCA_003538525.1 Neisseriales bacterium | reverse complement strand
GGTAGCGTGTACAATGGTACAGTTACTGAAGGTGTTCAATAACCATGAAAAAAAGTTTGTTGGCAATTCTAGGATTGTCAGCAAACCTTTTTCTAATTGGTTGTGCTGATGATCAAGCGCGTCAGCAAATTGCTGACACTAATCAACGCCTGAGTCAAATCCAACAAAATGTTGGAGTTCTAGATAATAAAGTTTCAAATCAAAAAGTTCTTGATTTACTCAATCAAATTAATGACTTACAAACCCAAATAAATCAACTTAATGGACGAGTTGCTAATCTAGAGCAAGGTCAATCAAGTGGTCAAGGTGACGTCGGTCAACAATTGCAATCCCTAGATTTAAGAGTACAGTCTTTGGAGAGTGCGGTTGGTATAACTGGTTCAGTTAAACCTTATGCTGGAGCCTTAAAATCAAACAACGTGAATGCTCAACAATTGCAAGATGCAATTAAGAAAATTCAGGCAAATGATTTAAACTCTGCAATTACAGAACTAAAACAAGTTATGGCTGGTACAGATAAAGCCAGCGCGGCAAGCGCACGTTATTTCTTATCTGTAGCCTATGTAGCTAATAATCAATATAAAGAAGCAATTATAGAAGCAAATAAATTTGTGACTGCGAATGCAGCCAATAAGAATGCTCCTGATGCTTTACGCGTAATTTATATTTCTCAAACTCAATTAGGCAATACTAGCGCAGCAAATGCAACCGCGAAGCGCTTAATAAAAAGTTATCCAAATAGTGAAGCAGCCAAGAAAGTTGCCAAGCAAATTCAATAACTAAATCAACTCAAGTTTTATAACTTGAGTTTTTTAAAGTGAAATTAATGCAAGTAAATCTACATAATAATCAAGGAAATCAATTTAGCAGTTACTCAGAAAATAGTGTAACGATCAATCAACTTGAGTACAGCGAAAATATCTTAGTCAGCGCTCAAGAAATTAAACCTTTAGAATTAAATTCAATTGATGACCTTAATCAAGAGGTCTTAAATCAATTAATGGCTATGCAACCAGACATAATTATCTTTGGAACTGGTAATAAAATCAAATACCCACCAACAAAATTACTCTTACAATTACAAAACAAACAAATTGGTTT
>DPRZ01000018.1:6683-7850 GCA_003538525.1 Neisseriales bacterium | reverse complement strand
GAAATGCGCAGAACAAGAAATACATGGATCATAGTTACGGATAACCATTTCAGCGTGTAATTGAATTTCATGGTCAGGACGATCTAAACCAAATTTTTCCAAAGCAACTCGTAAATCGGCTTCCATACATGGCAAGTTTTGCGAAGTTGGCGCTGAAATGCGAATCTTAGTTGCTTTGCCTTCAGCATCAAACGTAAAGTGATCAATTTGAATTCCACGTGGCGCTTCAACCGCAAACCAGGCATCACCAGCACAGACTTTTTCTGGTGCACTTGGAGTTTCGGTATATTCGTATGCTTTACATAGCTCCAAAGAACGCTCTAATGCCCAATAACCATCAATTGCACGAGCAATTATAGAATGGAACATGTTATTACTCGGGAATTGAACCCCAGTTGCATTTGCCATTTCTTGAATATGTTTTGGTAAACGATCAAAATTTAAATTAATCCGTGATAATGGGCCTAACAAAATTGGGCGACCATCTAGTGTAGTTGAATGTAATGCCGTTGATTGTGGCGCATGGAATTCACGGAAATGTTGGTCATATTCATTTACATTAAATTCTAATCCATCTGAAGTAACAATATGATCAGCAATTACTGGATATTCAGTTGGGTGACGTAAGCTTACTTGAGTAAATGGAATTGTAACATCTGGAAATTTTAAAGTAGACACAAATTTTATCACATCTTCAGCATCTTTCAAAGCCGCCTCAATACGTGGAATAAAAGCTTTGACAATTGACTCTTTTGGAGAGTGCCAAAAACCACCAAGTTTAATACCATTTGGATGAACTGAACGACCACCAAAAAGTTTCATAATGTCATTACCAATGTGTTGTAAGCGAACACCACGTAACACTTCATTTGGATAATCTTTAGCCATTTCAATACCTGAACGGTAACCAAGAAAATCTGGCGCGGCTAATAGATGAACGTGTAAATATTGAGAATGAATCCATTGACCCAACATCATTAACAAACGTGCGTCTTTTGCCCATTGAGAAATCTCAATACCAAACACTTGTTCCATCGCACCTGCTGCAGCTGTTTGATAAGCTAACGGACAAATACCACAAATCCGTGCCACCGCATCAATCACTTCATTTGGCGTACGACCTTCAAGAAATTTTTCGAAATAACGTGGTGGTTCATAAATACGGAC
>DPRZ01000018.1:0-6496 GCA_003538525.1 Neisseriales bacterium | reverse complement strand
TCAACACGAGCAAGAATAGGAATTTCAATTTTCGTTGTTTTATTTAAACTCATGAGTTATTCTCCCTGTAAACCAGCATCTTGGCTGTTAATATATTGGAATTTATGAGTGATTTGTTGTTCGGTTAAACCCATTTCACGCAATTGATTCTTCATTGCACTAAGATTAGCATATTTAGATGCACCATAACAGCCATAGCAACCACGTCCAAGGCTTGGGCATAATGCCTCACAACCATTCGCGGTAACAGGGCCTAAACATGGTTCACCCTTTGCAACCGTCACGCAAGAAACGCCTGCATGTTTACAACTTACACACACGGAATCAACATTTTTCTCTGGCTCAACGCCAAATAAAATTGAACGCACCGCATGTAAAATTTGCACACTAGTAATTGGACAACCAGGAATCTCAAAATCAACTGGCACATAAGCGCTAATTGGTTTTGCAGTTGACAAATCTTGCTCAATAATCACATCTGTATCTTGTGGGTAAACATCATGTTGCCATTCAAGCAGACCTTTAGCATCGGTGTAATTACGCAAAGCTTGAATCCCACCTGTAATCGCGCAAGCACCAATACAAATAATGTATTTAGCTTTTTCACGAATCATTTCTAAACGATGAATATCATGCTTGGTATTTACTGAACCTTCAATAATTGCCAATTCAACTTCGGCAAACTCATCTAACGGACCAGCTTCGGCAAAATGGACAACATCAACCAACGTTGACAATTCCAATAAAGATACCGCATCATTAATGAATGCCAATTGACAACCATCACATGAACTAAATTTATGTACGGCAACTTTAGGACGTGCCGCTAAACCAAATAATTTATCATGAGCTGACATTTTATAGTCCTTTCACTTTTAATAACTCTTCGCAAGCTGGATACGGATACACTGCACCATCTTTACAAACAAATTGAGCGCCTAATTGGCAATGACCACAGTGACCAATTGCACACTTCATGCTACGTTCAATACTAACATATACATTTTCAGGTTTAACCCCAGCTGCGATAAATGCTTTAGCAACCCCAATCATCATTGGTTCTGGACCAACCGTCATCACGATAGAATTAGCATAATCCACACCTAATTCAGGAATGAAATTAGTCACAAATCCTTTGCCCCAAGTCCATTTACCATTATCAACTGGATCAGCATTACTGGTTGCCATTAAAACTTGTGTTTCAGGCGAGTTATTCCAACGTGTGTACATTTCATCATAAATCAATAAATCTGAAGAACGAATTCCATGCAAGACTCTTAATTTACCATATTGTTCACGGTTTTTAAGCACTTCTTCAGTAGCTGCAACTAACGGCGCATTACCCAAACCACCGGTTACGATAATAACATCTTTGCCCTTAGCTTCTTCCATTGGCCATGCTGTTCCAAATGGACCACGAATACCAATTTTGTCACCAGTTTGCAGTTTCATCATACCTTTAGTAATCCGACCAACCACTTGAATCGTGTGTTCGAAACGTCCAGCTTGATGATTGCGATCATTTACAATTGAAATCGCAACTTCGCCAACACCATATAAATAAATCATATTAAATTGACCAGGACGGAAAACGTATTTTTTGTCCATTTCAGGGTCAGTAAATTTTACACGAATTGTAAAAATATCATGATGTTCTTTGATAAATTCAACAACTTCCGCCTCATATGGCGTATAAGCATCATTTGTATATAACATAATTCTCTCTCTTACTTACAAATTGCGTTAATTTCGTCCACGACATCAATTTTCACGGGACACCAAGTTACACAACGACCACAACCAACACAACCTTTGGTGCGGAACTGCTCACGCCAAGTCGAGAATTTATGGGTTAACCATTGACGATAACGATATTTTGGTTCAGCGCGGTAAGTATCACCATGGGTGTAACTATGATCAATGCTGAAACATGAATCCCATTCGCGCGTATGATTGGTTTCAGTACCAAGCACATTTGGTTCATCGCGTTCAGTATGGCAAAAACAAGTTGGGCAAACTTGGGTACAACTACCGCAAGATAAACAACGACTTGCTACATCATCCCATTGTGGATGTTCAAGATTAGCCATTAATTTAGCTTCAACTTCTTTAATCGGTGGTAAAGTTTTTCTTTGACCATCTGCAGCATATTCAATGCGCGCTAAAGCTTTTTGGGCTTGTCCGCCGCTTGAAGCAACTAAATTCAATTGATCAATTAATTTGCGACCTTTTTCAGAGCCAATTTCAACCACAAAACCTTCACCATCTAATTCCGTCATCGCCAAATCAAAGCCTTTGTCCGCTTGTGGTGAATCACCTAAAGCCGTACAAAAACAATTTGAATGCGATTTTGTACAGTTCATAGCAATCAAAAATTGATTTTCACGACGTTTTACATAGCGAACGTCATTATATGAATTACCCATAAATACGCGATCTTGAATTTCAATTCCACGTAAATCACAAGGACGCACACCAAAAACTGCAATTTTATCAAATTCTACAATTGGTTCAAAAGCTAATTTACCAGCTTCATTGCGTGCAACTTTCCAAACATTTTCTTTGGCTTTAAATAACATTGGCTTAACAGACGTGGTTGGTAGAACAAAACCAAAAGCATGTTGATGATCAGTTTTTTTAACTGCATAATGCCCAGGTGCTTGTTCATCATGAAAACCCCAAGGTAATTCCGACGCTTTATTCAAAGTGTCATAATTGATTGCTCCATCATGATGACGAGGTGCTACACAATTGTAACCATCGCTCTTTAAAGCATCCAACATATCATCAATTCGTTGATGTGGTAAAAAATAATAGTGACTCATAAAGCCTACTCCCAGTTGATTAAAAAACTTATTTATTGTTGCTGTAACTAAATTAAACAAATTAGAGCAACCATCTTAGTGCCATTATTATAGCAGATAGCCACCTCAAAAGTAAGTTTATTTTAGTAATCTTAACACACTGAAATAGTAAACTATTTACCACAGATTAAACTATTCATCTGGGCGCATATAAGCAGCAACGCTCAATCACTAAATACGACTTATTTAATAGTCATATTGAAACGTCCCTTAAATAATTCATTAAATCACTTAAAGGTGTTTGATTAAATCATAAAAAATGATGGCATCCGCCATCATTTTTTATTTTGTATTCAACAAATCTATCCCAAGATATTATGCCAGAAACCAGCAACAGTAGCAGTCATAAAACCAGCCATAATCGCAGCAAATAAGGCTTTAAATCCCATACTTGCTAAATCAGATTGACGACCTGGTGCTAATGCAGAGAATGCACCTAATGAAATTCCAATCGATGAGAAATTTGAAAAACTAGCTAAAGCAAAAGTTGAAATAAATATGGAGTTCGCTGATAATAAACCCGCAGCTTTCATTTGCCCCAAACTCATATAAGCCACAAACTCATTAATAGCCACTTTCTGACCAAGCAAGCTACCAACTTGAAGGGTTTCATTCCAGCTAATTCCCATAAAGAAGGCAAAGAATCTAAAAATTAAACCAAAAATGAACTCAAGCGACAAACCAGCAAAAGCTTTATTCGACATGCTTTCAATCCATACATTAATGTTGATTAAACCACCAACCCACATCAAAATACCATCAATTGCATGAACTAAAGGAATTACTGCCATCAAAGCGGCACAAATCGCAACCCCGATTTTAACCCCTGTGAACGCACCATGCATAATTGCTTCAATTGCGCTATCAGCTTGCATACCACCCACTTTAATATGTGAAGTATCCATAATCTTGTCATATTCAGTCTCAGGAAAGAATATTTTGGCAAAAACTATCGCCGAACAAGCATTCATAAAGGTTGCGGTTAACAATGATTGGGCAAATACCATTTCTTGCGCACGATCACCACCACCTAAGAAGCTTAAATAAATTCCTAAGGTTGAACCAGACAAATTAGCTAAACCAGCAACTAAGGCGCAGGCTAATTCTGAACGAGTCATTTTAGCTACATACGGTCCAATAACCATTGGTCCCTCAGATTGACCAAGAAAAATATCGGCAATTACAACTAAACTCTCAACACCTGAAAGTCTAATTGTTTTCCGTAATAGAAAAGCCAAAAATACAATCACGCGCTGCATAATTCCAAAGAAATACAGCAAAGAAATCACCGAGCCAAAAAACACAATGGTTGGCACAACCACTAAGGCAAAAATAAAACCATTTTTAGATTTATCCACTAAGCTACCGAATACAAATCCAGCACCCTCATTGGCATAATCCATGAAGTTTAAAAGTCCTGTAGATAAGCCTTGCAAAAGATAATTAACGGCAGGAACATAACGAATTAACAAGAATAATACATTTTGCATTATAAATGCAGTCAATATTAACTTCCAATTAATGGCTTTCTTATTTTCTGACATAAAAAAAGCAATTGCTATCAGAAAGAAAAACCCAATAAAACTTTGAATCACTAACATCTCTATATCTCCAAATTTATACACGAGACTATGATTTTAACTAAAAACCTTAAAGCGATGTAGGTTCATTAATACTTTTTTGCATTATGCAGGCAAAAAAACCATCGGTATCATGCGTCACTGGACTAAGTTCTAAATAGCGCTGATCTTTCAGCACTAAATCCAAATTCTTAAGCACCTGCTTAACCTCAATTATTTCAAACTCTGCATGCTCAGATAAGAAATTTTCAACGACATCCTGATTTTCCGCACGTAAAATACTACATGTCGCATAAACCAACACTCCACCAGGTTTCACCAAGCGACTTGCAGCAGTTAAAATGTCTAATTGTTTAACATTTATTTCAGCTAAGCCTTGTTCATTTTGACGAAATTTTAAATCTGGGTTGCGGCGTAACGTCCCTAAGCCCAAACAGGGTGCATCAACAAAGACCCGATCCATTTTTTCTGCCAAGCGTTTAAGCTTCGAATCATTTTCGCTCGCGATTAGTTGCGGATAAACATTTGATAAACCAGAACGAGCTAATCGTGGGGTAAGATTTCCTAAACGTCGTTCATTTACATCAAACGCATAAATACGACCACTATTTTTCATTAACATACCAAATAGCAAGGTTTTGCCGCCACTGCCAGCACAAAAATCAACCACCATATCACCGCGTTTAGGCTCAAGTAAGAGTCCAGCTAATTGACTAGCCTCATCTTGAACTTCAATTAAACCCTGCAAAAATAATTCGTTTTTTATCAATGCTGCTCGATCATTCAGTTTGACACCATACGGCGAAAGTAGCGTTGGCTTAACTTTAATGCCTTGCTCTGCAAACGCAGCCAAAACATCATTGCGGCTGGTTTTGATGGTGTTTACACGCAACGTCAACGGAGCTTGCTTAGTCATGGCTTTAGCTAATTCAGTAATTTCATCCGTCGTTAAATTAGCTGACAAACGTTGAATAACCCATGCAGGTAATTCAACCACATTCATGTCTAACTCGGGTAATTTATCTAATTCACCCAAATTAATTGTTCGCAATTCACGAATTTCATGACGCCCAACCCCAAGCAATTTAACCCACGTATAACCAATCAAGGTAAATGAATTTTTAGCTACCACGACTTTGGTCAACTTAATATAATGGCGTAAAATCGTATAGATAGTCTCAGCAATCACATTGCGATCTTTCAAACCTAGTTTACGATTTTCACGAAAAAATTTAGACAATAGCGCATCTGCGGGATGTTCAAACTCAAGAACCTGAGCTAACAATTTTGCACAATTACGAACCATACTATCATTTACGTTTTGCATTAACTTCCTCTTCATATTTATTTATTAATTTATCCAAAACTATCTCTGGAACATATTTTGCAACAATCTGTTGCCAACCTTTAGTCCCTACAAATCCCTTTACTAGGCTAGATGACACTTCAGCAAAATCGCGTGGTGGAATCAAAAAAATCGCGTCAATTGAGGAACATACATCAGAATTAACATAACGTAAGGTTTTTTCAAATTCATAATCTTGATTATTTCTAATTCCGCGAACAATAAAGCTCGCTTGTTCATTTAAGGCATAATTCACCAAGAATTCGCCACTAAACTGATCTATTTTAATATTTTTATACTTAATTAGCGTTTTCTTTAATAGACCCACTCGTTCATCCATCGAAAAAGTATAATTTTTCCCTGGGTTATCACCAACGGCAACGACCAATTCATCAAAAATTGTCGCAGCTTTATCAATCACCCATAAATGCCCGTTGGTAATCGGATCGAAACTGCCAGCATAGATTGCTTTGGTCATATTTTTAGCCTTTAAGATTAATTGCATTATTGTAAGCTACAATTCACTAGATAATTGATAAATTTAGTGTAAATCTCACAGCAAAGACCACTTAGTATGGTAAACTATTGCCTGTTAAACTTATTATTATCATTATTTTAAATAAAGGATGACCTTATGGAACACACTCTGCCACAATTACCATATGCAATTGATGCCTTAGCACCACATATTTCACAAGAACCTTTAG
>DPRZ01000219.1 GCA_003538525.1 Neisseriales bacterium | reverse complement strand
CTGCTATCGGCTTTAAGTAACGCCAAAATCTCCAAACTCATTGCTGCAAGAAGTTTCTGACTGCGTTCCGTGGCAGTTTTCCCCGTAATCGCAACTAACTGCACCGCTTGTGCATAAAACTCTTGATTAACGCCAGCTTCCAGTGCTAAAGCCTGCAATTGCTCGGGAGTTGGCAAAATTAATTTACTGCTACCGCAAGCATTTACAGGCGTATAATTAATTGAATTACCCAAAAAGCTTTGCGTTAAATCCACGGCGTTAGTTTCAAGCACAGAACGTTGATTATTTAAATCAAAGAGTTGATTAATAAAATTCATGATTTCAGGTTGCGAGCGATAATTATCGCTTAGCTCCAATTGATTACCAATTTGGCTGCGCGCTTCAAGATAGGTATCCACATCCGCACCACGAAAACGATAAATCGCTTGTTTAGGATCGCCAACCACCACCACATTACCGCGTTTTTGCGCCGCCAAATGATAAATCGTGCTAAAAATTTGCCACTGCAAGGCATCGGTATCCTGGAATTCATCAATAAATGCCAATGGAAAATGTTGGAAAATTTTATCCGCCAGTGCAGGCACACGCTCAACACTATCGGCAACTTTCTGAATTAACTCATCATACGATAAGGCATTTAATTTAGCGCAGGCTAGCGGATAATGCTGTGCCAGATAATCAATCAGATAGGCTAAGAATTCGGCTTTGACTTGGCGTTGTTCTTCGCCACTTAGCTCACTTTGGGTCAAACCCTGCAAGCTTGGCGTAACATTTAGCTGATATTTAACCCGATATTCTGCCGCCTCAAGCTTAAATAAATCTTTGGGTAATTTGGCACTAATTCGCTCAGCCAATGCTAATTGATAATCATTACTGCGAAATAAGCCCTCCAAATTATTCATAACCAACTCAAGTTGCGAGCTAAATATAGAATTGTTGATAATTTCACGACGCATAAAATCCAAAACCAATTCGTCAATTAGTTGAGTTTTACTCGCCAAAAGTTCAAATTCGGCTGGAGTTTGACATTCAAATTGATAATCTTGCAAAATTCGATTACAAAAGCCATGAATCGTATAAATCGCCGCCTGATCAAAATTTTGCAATGCGCGAGTTAACAGAGTTAAATCTTGTAAAAATAGCTTTTTGCGTGAATTTTCGGCAGAATTAGTTTGTCGCGCCAGCAAATATTCAAGAAAGATATCCTGATTAGTTGCGGGGATTTGCTCTTGCTCAAATTGATTGTTCAAATAAATAATTTGATTAATCGTAGTTTGAATTTGCTCACTAATCCGTTGTTTCAATTCATCGGTGGCATCGTTAGTAAAAGTCACCACCAAGATATTCTCAATTGCCAATGGGATATGCAGATCATTCGGTTGCGTGGCCTCCAATAAGGCTTTGATAAACAGCCGTTCAATCGTCCACGTTTTACCTGTTCCAGCACTGGCCTCCACCACATAGGCTTGATTGGCGTGCGTAAAACTAATTTGCTGGAGAGGGTGTAATTTATTGGTCATAGTTAGTTGATTTATTCATCTAGATTGTTGCGTTCTTAAACTTAATTAACTACGCAAGTTATTATATTTTATTAGCCTATCTTAACTGAGTCAAATCCAAAAGCACTTCAATGAAATTTTAATTCAGTGCACTCATCGATTAAGTTAAAGCTTTACATTTTTTTACGCTAGCATTTACACCCTTGCCCAGTGCAACATCTTTGCCATCAGCAATTCCTTTTTGATAAGCGGCATATTCCTTATTGGAAATACCAGCTGCGGCGGCAATGGGATTAGCTTTTACCTTACTCATCACCAGCGCATTATTATAAAGTACGCCCTGATAGGCTTTAATTTTGTCATCATGTGCCGCGCGCTCTTCCTCAGAAATTTCACGCCCTAAATTCTTAACTTCTTCTTCAACGCTATGAATCCAGCCCAAAGAATAAATATCGGCACGCCGCGTTTTGGTAACTTTATTCATCCGCCCATCACTGCTGGTATTTAAAAATATCGTGCGGGCACGGGTTAAAATCTTACTTAAAACCTCCCACGCATATTCGGCAATCAAAATATCACTTTCATAGCCATGAAATTCAACCGTGGTTTTAACTTGTGACTCACTAATGCGCTGCGCCCGAGTAACCGAGCGGGTTTGAAACACAAAATTAATCAAATTCAGTAACTTTGCCAAATATAAGGGCAAATTTATCTGATAACCCGCAGGTAGCTGCCGCCCCGAGCTAATTTCACAGACTTCCTCAAGCCGATGTTCCAAATTATATTTTCTTGCCAAAGCATAAGCTTGTTTTAAAGCTACCGCCGCCTCATTCGCATTGGCTGATTTGGATAAAGCAAAACATTTTTTAATTTTGCTAAGAATTTTTTGGGTTTCAAGATTATTCATCGGAGTGTTTACTTTACCTATCTAATTAGCTAAGCGCCAAAAGCTGATTTAATTTACTGGTTACATCTGCTGCAAAAACAATAAATTAGTCTAACAATTACAATTTCATCAAGTTCAGCAAATCATCTTCACTCAATTTACCACCAACATCTTGACCAGATAATAAATCCCCAGCCAAATCACATTTATCCTTGTGCATATGAATAATTTTTGCCTCAATCAAATCTTGCCTAATTAACGACTAACATTCAGCCTTCAATTTATCCGCGTAATTGAGACAAAATATTACCAAATTGAGCAATATCATTTACGCCATTATTCCGCGCAATTACCTCAAAATAATCCG
>DPRZ01000047.1 GCA_003538525.1 Neisseriales bacterium | reverse complement strand
ACTAGATTGTTTTGCACTTGCGCATAATTAATAATCTGATTGAAGCTTACAGCCTTGTTATTTACGTTATAGCTAGCCTTGACATCCATTGAACCTTGCGTGCTTGAGCCACTCAAAACAGGGGTTACAATTGACAGTGGACAGGATTGACCTGCAGCAATGCTACTACATTGGCTACCGTTTACACTAGTTAAGCTTTTATTAGTTTTAAACAAGCTGGCTAATTTAGTGCTCAAGCTGCTATTAGCCTTAGCGGAATTAACTACAGAAGAATAACTAATTCCACTAATTGTAGTCGAGGAATTATTGTGTACATATACCACAGTTGAGGTTGAGCTATTGCCAAATACTGGGATCACTCCAGCGTTATCTATCGTAATTGCAGTTGCATTTACCGTTGGTGTAGTGCCGCCACTACCGCTAGTTCCGCCTGAGTTTCCACAACCAACAAGGCTCGCTAGTCCAATCACACCAGCCATTATAGCCGCTACCCGAGTTGTTTTAGATGATAATATTTTCTGCATGTAAACGAAATCCCATAAAAGTTTGAATTGGTGACTAATTTAATCGGATATTAGTTTAACACAAACGTTTATAGAAAGTCATATCCAAAATGGATATTTTTCAGAATTTATTAAAAAATTAAACAGCTCGTTGGTTTTAAATTAGATAATTACCCAACGGTAACGTATTAACAGGAATTTCAAATGGTATTTGTTCCATCAAGATCAAATTAACCAATTGACTAACCGAACTACATTTAAACTCATGATACAAGGTCTGCAATGAGTTTTTAACCTGGTTTTCCGTAATATGCTGACCCGTAATATTCTTCAAAGTAAGCGCAATCTCCTTGCGATTACTAATGCCTATTAATAAACAAAATATAATTTGATTCTGTAGTGAGGTAAGCTCAAAATCCACAGGATTAAATGTTGGCTTAACCGAATCAAAAAATTGTTGCAGAATAAATTTACGATGCGCATTGGGTACAACTTTTTCTGAATTAATTAAAATCCCAACCACATCATTAGTTTCAGGATTAACTATAGCGCGTTTTTTTACCGAATAATTACAAGTTTTGCCATTCTTGGTATAAAAATAAAATGATGTTTGCATCTTGCGATCATTCAGTAATTGTAGTTCATGCGCATGAATATTCTCTTGAATGGTTTTCTGAATCCCATCGACAGCATGAAAAGTTTTGCCTAGTATTTCACAGCCTAAACTAAATTCAAGCGCCGCCTTATTACTCAAGGCAACAAATTCGCAGCGCTCATTTTTAATAAACATCATTTCATCAACAAAAATATGTTGTGCATAGCAAATGACATGCCGCAAAAACTCTTGATTGCTTAAGCCTGCTTGCAAACTAATTTCAGGAGTATATTCTGGTGCAATTATCATAGTAAGCATCTCCTTTAATGAATTAATTTAATTTCTAAATAATCACAACACAGCTAGAAAAATTGGCCTCACTCAAAATTAATATCCATCACGACGACGTTCACGCTGTGGGACACGCGAGTTGCGCGCACCATTAGAATGTGACTGCGGGCGCTGATGATCAATTTGTACATAATCATCCTCATCACCGCCACGAGAATATCTTGAATTTGAACGTGGATGATGCGGGCGTTCTTCCTCATATCCATAATCGGCTTCTTCTTCATCAAATGAATTGCGACGCGGTCTGCGTAGTGCATAAATCAAACCCACTGCGCCAAGTGCTAGGACACCAAAACCCAATAACCAATAACCTAAATTTGAACTATCATCATTAATGACCGTATTCGTGGTTGTATTATTCGTTATATCCTCAGGTGGTTGGGAGCTATCTGGATTTGAGTTAGTCGCACCGTTGCCACCTGAAGAACCGCCACCATTTACATATTCGACGGTTGGCGTTGAATTGTGATTAAAGAAATAATTAAATAAACTGGTTGCCGCAATTCCACCAATTATTCCCTCCATCAAGCCCATTCCCCAACCACCATTTTCATAACCATGATTCCAACCGTTATCCCAGCCATTACTAATCCCAACTGGACCTTCATTCCAACCATGGTACGGAGCATTTTGATAACCACCGCGATTAATATTAACCGTGTCGTTATTAAAGTGCTCTGAATTACCTAAGCGTGAGTTATTAAAACGTTCACCACCATTATTTTCAGAGACATGATAATTTCGATTGACATTTACAGAATGTTCCTCACCATTACTATGATAATTAAGATTAACATTGTGTGGTTCAGCCCATGAGCTGCTTGTACACAACATTAAATAGCTCGCTAATAATGTAATGGTTAATTTATTTTTATTCATGATGAATTTAATTTCCTTTCAATGATTAATCTACTCAAGCGTCTAATTCACGGCTAACGCTTGCAGTTGCGCCATCGGCAGCGTTGCACCAATTGCTGGCGCTGAATTGGTGACCATTTTAGCTAATGTATCTTTATAATTATATTGTACCGTATAAGAACCTGATTTAACTCGCACAGTTTTATATAACGTCGCACATTTAGTCGTGCTACCGTGTTTGGCAACATAATCTGGTTGATTGGAACGTTGAATTTCACGTCCAGCCAAAGCGCCAGTTGCCCCACCAATAACCGCACCAATTATAGTTCCACCACCACCTTGTTTAACTTGATTACCAATGATACCACCAGCTACCGCACCAGTTGCACCACCAATTAAGGCCCCATCGGTACCATTTTTCTGATTCGCTACGTAACTCGTAGTCGCTTCTTTGTGGCAACTACTATATGGTTTCTTCACCGTTGTATAATTCGGCGTAACGGATACTATTTGTGCCAACGTTGTCTTGGTAGCCAAACTATATGCACCAAAACCAAGTGCGGCTGCCGCCACTAATAGCAGTGGAACGATTATCCATGCAAAATTCAACCCACGCCGTGATGATGCATAACGCCGCTCATTTGCATAATGTTGACGTGTCCGCTCGCGCGGTTGAGGAGCTTCGCGATAGTCATTCTCACTTGCAATATACTCATCATCATAACGAAGTTGTGAACTACGGTTTGTTCTTCTCGGTTGCTCACGCGTCTGATCTACTCTACGTTGATTATTATCTTTCACCTTTACTCCTAAACTCTACTGATTGCCAGTTGTTGGTGCGGCAGAACCACCCGCAATTGCCTGTTGTACTAATTGTTGTTGTTGCAACGGTGTAACTTGGTCGGCTTCCAGCTCGATTAGCTTAACTTTAGTCCCAATTGATGGTTGATGTTGCGTGGTAATTTGTGTTACCGCATCATCATTTAAATAACCAACTTGATAACCAATTGGTACTTGAATTGGTCGATATGCTGTTGCACACTGCGTCGTAGAACCATGATGCGCAACATAATCAGGTTGATGACTCCGTTGAATTAAATCACCGCCAACCCCACCAACCACTGCGCCAACACCGACACCGACCCAAGAATGTGAAATTAAACCACCAACAGCCGCACCACCAACACCACCAATAACAGCTCCTTCGGTACCATTTTTATGATTCCGTGAATAATTCGTTGTACCAACTTGCTGGCAATTTTGATACGGCTGTTGTGCCGTTAATATCGCTGGTTGCACACTTACAACCTCCACTTTACCAGAATTGCTAATAATGTCACCGATGCCAATTGCAGCAGCAAGTCCAGCTGCAATCAGTAAACCGATAATCAATTTTTTTCTATTCATTCGCGTAGGTGAATTTAAATCATTCTCATACTCATGCGGACTACTATTCCGTTGACGAGATCTGGCAGGTGAATTATCATTATCTACATACTTACGTAATGGCTCTTGACGTTCTGGAGCGGCTCTGCGTCGCGATAAATTCTCACGCTGCTTATAATTATTCCGTGGATCTCTTGAGTCCATAATCTCTCTTTCTTGAAGAATTAATTTATCATTTAGTTAGAGTTTCTAATCTACTGTAATCTTTAAATCATGGATAAATTAAATGCCAACATTAATTGTTCAACATAATGCGCAGCTTAAAACTTTATAATTCAAACTCCACACAAATAGGTGTTGTATTTAGAAACAATTTTAATTTAATTGTGCATTTGTTTTACTACTTTAGCACCAAAGTAAAATAGTTCAACTATTTTACTCGACCACAAAGCTATTTGATTCCCAAAAATACAATTAAAATACAAGCAGTTAAATGACCACATACTACTTAACAGGTCCACCGCTAAATTTTATAATTAGCATTATAGCAAACTTCATTAATGCGGTACAATGTGGGGTTAAAATAATTCCCCCCGATTTACTCAATTTATCCGCTTAATGAAAGTAATTTTTATGCTATTTGCCGCTATTGGATCAAAAATAAAGACCGAGTTAATCAGAGCATGGTCGCTAACATTTTATTTTGCAATATTTTTTATCGCAATTAGCTATTTTCGCTTCGCGGTTTTACAACATGCCGAAGTACCCTATACCGACTTTTATCTTGGTGTAATTAAAGCCGCAGTTTGCGCCAAATTTCTATTAATTAGCCAAGCAATTTATCCACTCAAAGTTCATGATGGCAAACCATTAATCGGACATATTTTAAGTCGCTCCGTGCTCTATGTGCTAATTGTAATCATTCTGGTGGCAATTGAAGAATATATCGTCGCTAAAATTCATGGCACTTTACCCGAGCACGCCATTACTGGATTAGAGGCAGGTACGCTAAATTTATTTTTCTCGCTCACAATTCTCTATTGGTTAATGGTTATCCCATATGTGATGTACTCGGCAATTGATCAGTATATTGGTGAACAAAAATTAACCACCATCTTATTTAAAACCCATAAATAAACCAAAGCACATTAACAGAAAAACATGAAAAACTACTATCTAATCCTCGGCTTAAATATCGATGCTGAATATGAAGAAATTAAAGCAGCTTATCGCATCTTAGCGCAACGTCACCACCCAGATAAAGGTGGCGCTGCGGCTGAATTTCGCTTAATTCAAGAAGCCTATGATATCTTAAGTAATCCGCTGACTAAGCGTAATTATGATGCAGATTTACTCGCGACCTTAAATCACCCACTGGCAACAAAAAAATCATCACCCAGCTCAAATAACTATCTTTTATTAGCTAGTGTCATTTGCATAACTGGTGGAGCAATAACATTTGCCATCTGGGCCTATCTCAAACAAAACCATAAGCACCACCAACTAAGCGCAAAAATAACCCAATTATTACCAAGTGTGACCGCTAAAATTACGCCACCAACACCCCAAGTAAACAAACTAAATTTAAAAAAATCACCAGCGAGTCCACCAACACAGGCTATCAATAAAATCACAGCTGAAAATCCGTTTAATGCTTTAAGCGGCAGTTATTATGTGCTAAATTTGGGTAGTTACTCAGATAAGACCAGCGCTCAACAGCGACAACACGACCTAAAAGCTCAGGGTTATGCCAGCTCAATCCAAAAAATTGAAGCCAATAGCGAGGGATTAGGCGGTTATAATTTATTTATGGGCCCCTATAGTAACAGCGATAAAGCACTCCAATTACAAAATGTGCTTGAATCACAAAACATCAACGCCACGCTCGAGAAAATTAACTTTGATAATTAACTTGAACTACAACTCCGTAACTTAAGAAGGAATTTAAATGAACGATTTAGTCAGCACCAGTTTACTTGGCTGGATTACCGATGCCAACCTGAAGGCCATTTTTGGCGCAATTATAGTTTTAATCTTAATTAGTTTCGTTGCGTTGGGTGTGGATTATCTCATTCGCAAAACGATCATTTATTTTTTAAATTTGAAATTAAAACACTCAAATTCGCGCTTCGCGCGACTAATTAGCGATTATCACGTCCTAAACTCCACCGCATTACTAGTATCTGGCCTCGTATTTGTATTTGGAAGTTTTATGCTAGTGGTTAATGGTAATAGCTTGTCGCTTAAAATCGCCAAAACTGTATTAATTAGTGCTAATTTATTTAACCTTTACATTTTAACTTTTTCGTTAAATCGCTTTATTTTTGCCCTCCACGATTACTATCAACTAACCTCCAAACGCAATGATAAATCTAGCTGGCATAGTTATATAAAAATCGTAAGTTTCTTCACCTGGATTATAATGGCAGTATTGGCGGCAGCCTATATTTTTGATCAACCACCAGTTACCGTAATTACTGGATTAGGTGCATTATCCGCCATCGTCTTATTAATTTTCCGCGATACTATCTTAGGAATTGTTGCCAGTTTACAAGCCAATGCAACTTCAATGGTACGCGTGGGTGATTGGATTAGTATCCCCAAATATAATCTTGAGGGAACCGTTGAAGAAATTTCAATTAATAGTGTCCGCCTACGCAATTTTGATAATAGCGTCACCACATTACCAACCTATACTTTAACCACCGAAGCCGTTAAAAACTGGGAATACATGAGCTATTCCGAGGGACGCCGTTTTCGCCAAGAAATTTGCCTTGATCCACAAAGCATTCATTTTGTCAGCCCGTCACTACTTACAAATCTACGTACAAGCTACCCAAACTTCATTCATCAAATTGAAAGCGAGCAGCCCAATTGGCAAGACTTGACTAACCTCAGTCTTTTTCGCCTATTTTTGTTAAACCTGCTTAAATCTAATCCTAATCTTAATCAAGAATATGCCAATGCCGTGCGGGTTAACCCACTGCTTAATTATGGGTTACCACTTGAAATAACTGGCTTTACTTTTGAAACTTCAAGTGCAGGACATGAGCACCTTAAATCATTAGTTATTGAACAAGCCTACGCAGCGATGAGTTTATTTGAACTTAAACCCAGCCAAATTACAACTTAGGCAAAAATAAAGCCACCTTACTTAGGTGGCTTACTTATTTATCTAGATTGACGTCGCTTATAATATTTGTAGCTAATCATCCCTAACGAAACCAAGGCTAGCCCAATGCAAATATAAAAAACAAACAAAATGTTATTTACTTGACCAGTTGGAATATGATCCAAACATTGTTGAATATTTTGACTCGCCAAGCGATTGATACTTTCTTGTTGACTAATATATTCTGCACTTTCATAAGGAACTTTACCCGCACAGTCTATCGCATAAAACGTACTGAGATTATTTGCTTGGAGAAGATTATTACTTTCTTGCTGAGTAACATTGATCATACTAATTTGAAATGGTCCATAAACTTGCCCCGAGCACAATTTTAAGCTGTTAATAAACGCTGTGGACAAATTAACCTGTGCCGGAAATTGCTTACTCACCCCAGTATAGAGCTGCTGACACCTCACGCTGGCTGAAGCATCGGCTTTCAAATTAGTTAACACTGGTGGTTGAGCACAGTTAATCCGAAAACCATAATTAGTTGGAGCTAAACTACACCACTGCTGATAATATTGACTAGAGTTATCAATTGGCGCAGGTGCAGATTTAGTAACATTGGGTTTACTGCGATGATGTGATGAACCACCAAATAAACCAAAAAAGCTTGCAGAGCTAACTTGCATCCAAACAATCAAAACTATCAATAATATCTTACGCATCCAACCTATCTTTCTTTACAATTATAGCTAACCTAATGGTCACACAAAGCTCTTAACCAC
>DPRZ01000241.1 GCA_003538525.1 Neisseriales bacterium | reverse complement strand
TGAGAGTTGTGTATTTGTGATGGTTTAAGGTTATGTTCATAATTTGTTGTTAAATTAATTTTGCGCCAAACCACGATTAATAACTTAGATGAAATGTATAGTATAATTCCGCTTGTTTCTTTAATTTGAATATACTCTTGTGGAATAAATTTATGCATGCTTTTTTTGAACATCATCAAGCGATACTTTATACTTTTTTAGTCATCATGGGGTTTTTAGCAGGCTTTGTCGATGCTGTGGCTGGTGGTGGTGGTCTAATTAGTCTGCCAGCTTTAACATTTACTGGGATGCCGATTTCAATGGTATTAGGCACGAATAAGCTACAAAGTTCAATTGGCACGAGCATGGCGGTATTTAAATACTATAAAGATGGATTAATTAACTTCAAAACAGTCTCACGTGGTTTGGTAATGGGGTTTATTGGAGCTTGTTTGGGTGCTGTTACGGCGAATTACGTATCGAATGATTTTATGCGCTATTTAGTACCCATTTTAATGTTAGGGGTCTTTGTCTTTAATCTGATTAATCCCAAACTTGGTGTGCATGAGGGTAGAAAACGCATGGGTGAATTAACCTTTTTTTCTATTTTTGGTTTTTTGTTGGGCTTTTATGATGCATTTTTCGGACCTGGGGTAGGTAATTTTTGGATTATGGCAATCGTGTTTTTCTTGGGCTACACATTTTTAAATGCCTCTGGTTATGCTAAGGTTTTGAATTTAAAGAGTAATATCTTTTCTCTCATTATCTTTCTCTGGTTTGGCAAGGTGAATATTTTAATTGGCTTAGTTATGGCTTGCGGGCAATTTGTGGGTGGCTATACTGGGGCACAAATGGTTATTCTGAAAGGTTCTAAATTAGTTCGCCCATTTTTTATGACAATTATTTTAATTAATATCGTTGTATTATTTTATCAGTTAATTTTTTCTGGTGCTAGCGCAATAGGCTAAATTAGTCTATTTATCCTTCGACCACGGTGGTGTGTTTAATTTTTTGACTGCCACGTTCAATCAAATCATAACTCTGCGTGGCTGGCAAATTAATATTGTCTAATAATGCTTTAGTTGCTCGATCATCTTTGGCATAATTAATCAGTAGATTATTAACCTGTGCGCTAAATAACCAATCCAGTTTAGCTAAAGCTAAACCAATTACGACATTATCCCAGTGAGTTTCATTAAACGGTTGATAGCCTGTGCCAATATAGCTAGTCTCTGCATGACCTTGACTAATTAAAGCCAGTTGTTCATGATCTTGGCTCCAGTGCAAATTTACGCCATCAAGGTTAATGGTCTCTGGCAAAGTCTGATTTAGTAGGGTAATACCTTGATTCTGCAGTAGCGTAGCACTGCTTGATTCAGCTTGGTTAGTTAATAAATAATCAATTTGACTAATATGTTGCATCTGTAAATAGGGTAAGAGCGTATATTCTAATTGTTTAGCGAGCTGCTGTGGGTCACGACTTAGGATTATCAATAAATTATGGTTCTGCGTTTGTAAAAGTGTAAAACCAGCTTTGGGGCTGCTAAAGGCAATTATTTGTGTCTCGCCATAGTTTGGACGTTGGCTTGGTACAACCATAAATAGAGCGCAAAACATGATTAAACCTAAATAGTTTTTGCCTTTAAGTGCGTTGGGCAACAAGATTAAAATTACGCCAAGATAGGCGATTAAAAGCGTAATTAAATCGGGTTGGGCTTGGCGATAGGGTGAAATTGTTGCCAAATATTCAATTGGGAGCATTGCATAATTGAGTAATTGAACGCTAAATTGAATTAGCCAACTCCAATGACTTAGGCTGCTGACTAGAATTAACGGAGTTAACAGATTACCTAAAATGGGGATTGCCCATAAATTGGCGACGCTCGCGATTAATGGATAGCTGCTAAATAAGAATAAAGTTAAGGGTAAACTAACCAACAACATTGCCAGTTGTAATTTCAACCAGAAGAGTACTTTGGAACTATGTTGTTGGTAAGCACTTTGCATGGCAAAAATGGTGGCAACTAAGCTAAAGGAAAACCAGAAACCAATGTTACGACAAGCAAATGGATCGAGAATTAAGATAATACTCAGTGTAATACTTAATTTATTTAATAGTGGAATGTACCGTCGGCGAGTAATGAGATAAGCCATGAGCAATAATAAATAAAAAGTGCGTTGGGTGGGAATACTAAAGCCAGCCAGTAAAGAATATGCCAATGCAACGCAGACACCTAGCCAGGCTAAAATGATTTGTTGAGGGATTTTACTCGGTGGTAACACGTAGCGTAAAATTAAACTCAGGATAAAGACGGCCAGCATGGCAACTAAGGTAATATGTAAACCTGAGATGCTGACAATGTGAATAATCCCGCTATTTTTGAAGATACTCCATTGGGTACTAGGAATGAATTGTTGATAGCCAGTTACTAATGCGATTGCCATTCCTGCATATTTTTGCCCGATAAGAGTTTGCTCTAAATAATTAATTAAATTTACACGTAGGCGATTGATTTGTGCGCTTGGTGCGTAGCTGGTTTTTATTAATTCGGCAGAACCCTGCATAAAGGCCGATGCGCTAATATCCTGTGCAATCAGGTATTGTCCATAATCAAAGGCTGCAAAATTAGTTACCAAATTTAAAGGTTGTAAATTAGCGCTAAATTGATAAATCCTACCTGCGTTGAGTTGTTCTTGAGCTGGATAATAAAGTAAGATTTTTTGTCCGCTGAGAGCGCCACGAGTAATTGAGAATTCGGCTTGATAATAATTGTTGTCTTTGAGTGTGGCTGGCGTAGTGAGGTAGCCTTGGAGAGTTAATTGGCTAATTGGTTGTTGAATGAGCTGCTGGAGACGCCAATTTATTTTGAGGCTTGCATAACTAAAGCCAAGAATCAATAAACTTAGTGCCAACAACCAGTGGAGTTTTGCTTGCGCATGAAAATTAGTTTTGTAGCGCAAATAGCCAGCAGCCAGTAGGCTAAAAATTACGAGTAACCCCGCAATAAGATTTGGGAGTTGCCAAATTTGCGCTAACATTATTCCGCTAGCAAGTGCTAAATAACTTAACATGATTTAACTCGGATAACGGAGTGTGATTTGAATTAAGCTATTGAATTGCGTTTGCGTAAGTGCCCATATAATAGCATTAACCCAGCCAGTGATTTACTATCTTCAATTTTGCCCTCAAAGGCGAGCTCAAAAACTTCATCCAGTGGCTGTTTAATTACCTCAACAAATTCACCTTCATCTAAATTCACGGCGGTGAAACTGAGGTTTTCAGCTAAAAAATAGACAATTCGTTCACTTGAGTAGCCAATACAAGGTAAACATTCGCCAAGCAAGGTCCAATCTTGTGCAACGTAGCCAGTTTCTTCAACTAATTCGCGTCTACCACAGGTTAATTCGTCTTCATTAGGATCAATTTTCCCTGCTGGAATTTCATAGACTATTTTATTAACTGGGTGGCGAAATTGGCGTTCCATAATGATATTGTTTTCATTGTCAATGGCGAGTACTGCAACTGCACCAGGATGCTTAATATATTCACGTTCGGCGCTGTGTCCATTGGGTAATTCAACCGTATCCCGATAAACGTGGATAAAGTTACCCTTGAAAATGCTGCTTGAGGTAAGAGGTTTTTCGATAAGGTGTTGATCGGACATGTTGTGATCCTTAAACTTTAGATGGAGAGGAAACTAACCGATAAGCCGGATTCTGTCTTAAGCTTGCGCTTGAGGCAATCATTCATCTAGGCTAATTGTTACCAAGAAGCTCGAGCAACCTACCCGCGTAACTAAATGTACAGGATATCTACGAGTTACGCCTATTTGGTCTTGCACCAAGTGGGGTTTTGCCTGCCACAATTATCACTAATTGCGCGGTGCGCTCTTACCGCACCTTTTCACCCTTACCAAGTAAACTTGGCGGTATATTTTCTGCGCCACTTTCCGTAACCGCAATGCGGCTCCTGGGAGTTACCCAGCACTTTTATCCATGTGGTGTCCGGACTTTCCTCGATTACGCTAATAATCGCGATTGCCTAGTTAGTTTCCAGCCGTGATTGTAGCATAAAACCCGATGATGAGCTAGTATTCTAGCGTTGGATTTTTTTTCGGCAAAGAAAACTGAATCTACGTGCGAGGTATGCATAAAATACTCGCTGGAGTCGTTCATTGTAACGCGTTTCTAAACCATAGATAATTTCGGCACAGAAGAGTAAATTTAGACAGCTAATATAAATCCAAATTAAAAATAAAGGGATAAAAGCCATTGAACCATAAATTATATGATAGTTAACAAATAAATTTACTGAGTAAAAGATAAATAATTGTTTACTAACGCTAAATAAGAGCGTTGCTGTCACGCCAGCAATTAAAGCGTGGGGTAGGCTCACCGAGTGACTAGGCATAAACTTATAAACTAAACTAAACATTGCAATAGTCACAAAAGTAGTTAGACTTTGGTCAAAGAGGAAATCAATCGTCGGCGAATTTAAAAAGACATGACTATAGATGCGTAAGACCGTCATTATTCCAATCACGCTAAAACCACTAATTAAAAATAAAGTATGGGTGCGTAATGAATTTAAAATGCTATTTTGGCGTGTGGTGTGCCAGAGTGCATTAAGTTGGCGTTCAACCGAGAAAAGCATTAAGTATGTTGTTACAATTAGCGAAGAAAATCCCAAAATAGATAATTCTTGTGAATGTTGTAAAAACACTTTGACTTGGCTATAAATTTGGATTCCACCATGGGGGATGTAATTAGTAAAAAAATATTGCTCAACACGGGTAATATAGCGATTTGAAAAGGGCAGTAATCCAATCAAACCTGCCATTGAAATCATGAACGGGATGAAAGATAATAACATTGTAAAAGCAAGGCTTCCAGCGCGAGTATCACCACTAGTTTTATCAAAATTTAGGATAATTCGTAACATGAAATTTACAAAAATTCGCAAACTGCGGCGTGTAAAACGTGTTGTTCGCTGAATTAAACCTGGGGGATTTTGAGTGTTAATTAGACGCTCCTATGTGGTCAGTAAATAAAATTTTAGAGTAGAGATTATACATTGTTCACGTCAGTCTGCAAAGTTTTTCTCAGCTTAGTGTGGAATTTTGCTAAAATGAATTCTTTTGCATCAATTGTTAGGAAGTCAGTATGAGATTATTACCAGGATATGATTTATCCAGTGAACAAAAAAAAATCGTAGTCTTATCCTCGTTAGGTGGGCTATTAGAATTTTATGATTTCACGATTTATGGTTTATTTGCCGTTTATTTTGCACAACAGTTTTTCCCGAGTAGCAATGAGTTTATTGCTATCATCGCGAGTTATTCAATCTTTGTGGTTGGTTACATCGTGCGGCCGCTGGGCGGAATTTTATTTAGCCACATCGGCGATGAAATTGGGCGCAAAACTGTGTTAATTATTACCATGATTTTAATGGGAGTATCTTCGCTTGGAATGGGGTTATTGCCGACCTATGCTCAAATTGGTCTTTTTGCACCTGCATTAATGCTGCTATTTAGATTGATCCAAGGTTTGGCGATTGGTGGTGAATTGCCGAGCATGATTGTTTATGTCTCTGAATCAATGCCACACAAGCGTGGATTTGGCCTCGGCGGTGCGTTTAGTGGCACGGTTGCGGGTTTAATTCCTGGGATGTTAATTAATTTATTGATTGTACACTGGCTTAGTGTTGAGCAAATTAACAGTTTTGGCTGGCGCATTCCATTTCTGTTAGGTGGTCTGTTATGCTTTATTGGTTATTTAATTCGGCGTGAGTTGCATGAAACAGCAGAATTTAAAAAAATCAAACAGCATGAAGCAGCGCCATTTATTGAGGTTCTACGTCATCATTTAGGTAAAGTTATAATTGGTGTTGGTTTGGTCTCGATCATGGCAACCCCGATCATCTTATTGATTATTTTTATGCCAACCTATTTAACTAAATTAGCACACATTCCAACTAAAATTGCCAGTGATGCGGTACTGGTTGCGTCAGTAGTTAGCGTAATTTCAATTTACGTGATGGGGATTTTGGCTAATAAATATAGCGTGTATAAATTAATGCGTAATTCTTTATTTTTGATTCTGCCTGCTGCGGCATTGTGTTATTATTTAATTGGACAAGGAAGTAATCTTATCTTAGGTTTAGCGTTATTTGCCGTATTTCAAGGCTTTTTAGTCGTTTTGCCAACGATTGTACTGAGTTATTTATTCCCAGTAAAGATTCGTTTAACTGGTGTAGCGCTGTCTTACAACATTAGTTTTGTGCTATTTGGTGGCTTAACGCCGATTGTGATTACCTCAATTATTGCTGAAACAACTGGTTTGGTGTTATTCGTGCCATTTGGTGTGTTGTTGGTGACGGTTGCATTTGCTTATTGGGCGCTGCGTCGGTCACGAGAATACATGGTCGAATAAAAAATGCGTTCCAATGGAACGCTTTTTTATTCTAGATTAGCACTTAGCTGTCCATTATGTAGGCGATAAATTTTTTGCGTTTTAGCCGCAATTGCCGTATCATGGGTAACAATAATTAAACTAGTTTTTAATTCTTGTTGCAATTCAAAAAAAATGTCTAGAACTTGATGCGCGGTGGTATTATCTAAATTACCCGTTGGTTCATCGGCAAAAACAATTTTAGGTTGATTTACCACGGCGCGCGCAATGGCTACCCGTTGACGTTCACCACCAGATAATTGAGCTGGATAGTGTTTTAGGCGTTTGGCTAAGCCTAGTCGACCGAGGATATATTCCGCATACTCATGACGTTGTTGATTATCATGACCCGCAATAATTAAAGGCATCAGCGTATTTTCAAGCGCGGTAAATTCGGGTAATAAATGATGGAATTGATAAATAAAGCCCAGATTTTGATTGCGTATTTTGCATAGTTCATTTTGATTGAGCGTAGTTATATCTTCGCCACAGACTATCACGCGTCCATCACTCGCCGTATCTAAGCCTGCTAAAATTTGCAAGAGCGAAGTTTTACCGCTGCCCGAGCTACCAACAATACTGATAGTCTCACTGCTATCAAGTTCAAAGCTAACATTCTTGAAAATTTCTAGATCAGGGGCATCCGCTTGTGGAAATGATTTGCCCAGATTACGGCAACTTAAGATATTACTCATAGCGCAAGGCCTCCGCTGGATTAATTTTAGCCGCTGAACGACTTGGGTAAATTGTTGCCAAAATACTTAGTAAAATTGAAACGCTAAAGATACTAAATACATCACTAAACTCAACTTGCGAGGGCAAATAATCAATCATATAGACATCACCAGAAATTAATTTGGTATGGGTAATTAATTCAATGCCGTGAACAATATCGCCAATGAAATAAGCCAGCAGAACGCCGAGAATTGTGCCACTCAGTGTGCCAATGATTCCCGAGACGCCACCTTGGAGCATAAAGATTTTCATGATGTTAGTTTGCGATGCGCCCATGGTGCGTAAGATTGCAATGTCAGCTTTTTTGTCATTCACCGTCATAACTAAGGTAGAAACTAAATTAAACGCGGCAACGGCAATGATTAAACTTAGAATTACAAACATCATCTTTTTCTCTAGCGCGACGGCTGAAAAATAATTCTGGTTTTGACTCATCCAATCTTGAACAATTAAATCACCAGGCAGAGCGGCATACAGCTGTTCTTTAATGCTTTGGGTTTGCAGAACATCATTGACCTTAAGTCGTACCCCTGTTACGCTATCAGGGACTTTAAATAAAATCTGGGCTTGTTTAAGGCCAATAAAGATTAAGCCGCTATCATATTGTTGCATATGAGTGTCAAACAGTCCTGTAATGGTAAATTGTTTCAGACGCGGAGTCATGCCAACTGGACTTACATTGCCATCGGGAGTAATTAGGGTAATTTTATCGCCAATTCCAGCACCTAGTTGATGTGCTAAATCTTTACCAATGACAATATTAAAACTTTCTTGATTTAAGCTGGCAAAGCTTCCAGCGATAATGGCTTGAGTAATATCATCAACTTTAGGCTCGTAGGTCGCATCCACGCCACGAATTAACGCACCACTCACGCTACCATCAAATGAAACCAAAGCCTGTCCATCGATATATGGCGCATAGTTAAGAATGTTTTTGTTTTGGAGTGCTAATTTGCCTAGCGCTTGCCAATCACTAATTGAGTTACTTGCTGAGGTGATTTGCATATGTGCTGTTACACCAATCATTTTGTTACGAATTTCTTTTTGAAAGCCATTCATAACCGATAAGACCGTAATTAACGCGGCAACCCCTAATGCGATACCAATGATTGAAACTAAGGATATAAATGAAACAAAACTATTTTTTTGCTTGGCGCGTAAATAACGCAAACCAACCATAAGTTCAAATTTACTAAACAGTATCATCTTGATAAGGACTTTCTAAATTTTGGATCATTTTAATTAAAAATTGTTTAATTTGCTCTGAATCAACATCCATTAATAATGCATCTTCGTAAGCATCTTGAATTACCTGCTGTAATTCTTCAATATTTTCGCGCATGACTTTGATTTTTTCGGTGCATGAAACAATCTCACCATTGGAGCGATGCCAAGTTGGAAGTGGTAAGTGCATATTTAATTATGTTTTTTCTTTTTTTTGCTAGCTGTCGTGCTTTTGGTGCTTTTAGTGGATTTATGCACCGCTTTGTTGTTGCGTTGGCTAGATTTATTGGATTTTGATGATGTTCTATTGCGCGAGCTGGCTCTGCCATGGTGTTTACCGCTGGCGCGTGCTGCAACTGGGAGCGCTTGGTCGCGAATATTTTGAAAACTTTGTACCTCCGAATTGCCACCGTCATCTTGGTTTTCTTGTACAATTCGTTTGGCGCCATTAAAATGTTTGGTCCAGTAGCCGCTTAAGTCCGTGATTTGAATAGTTTCACCAGTACGTGGTGATTGAATAAACTTATTACCACCTAAATAAATTCCGATATGTGTATTTGACCCGCGGGATGAGTTGAAGAAAATAAGGTCTCCTGGTTGTAATTGATCAATGCTAACTCGTTTACCAACTTTTGCCATTTCAGCAGCTGTACGTGGTAAGTTAATTCCGAGTGATTTATTAAAAACATAGCGTACAAAACCACTGCAGTCCATACCTGTATCAGGAGTATTACCACCCCATTTATAAGCAATTCCCATTAAACTTACCGATTGCAACAGCATATTGCTGATTGCATCTTGCGATTGTTGAGATTGAGCATTGTTATTATTTTGGTTATTTTTAGCTGGTCTATTTTCGTTAGTATTAGAATTATCTGGGTTATTATCTTTAGCTGTGGCAACTGAAGCAATTGGATCACTAGCATTATCATTATCGGCAAATGCAGGGCTACTACTAAATAGCGTAAATGCACCTAAGACCAAGTAATTAATTAAGTTTTTAGTTTTTATGATTTTCATTGTTCTATTTTTGTAATTGGGTTAGCTAGAAAATTCTAGTCTGGGGCATTAAAAATGCAGTAAATTTAGGTGGTTAACCCCTCATTTTCGCATATATTGAAAGATTTTTCAATAAAAAAACCACTACCGAGGTAGTGGTCAGCTAAAGCTATAAGATTTATAGACTGTAATACATTTGCATTTCAATTGGATGAGTTGTCATGTGTAACTTAGTTACTTCATGCATTTTAAGTTTAATATAGCTATCAATCCATTCATTAGAGAAAACGCCACCGCGAGTCAAGAACGCACGATCTTTATTTAAGTGATCTAATGCCATTTCAAAATTAGAGCAAACTTGAGGAATTAGCGCTAATTCATCTTCAGGTAATTCATACAGATTAATATCCATTGCTTTACCTGGATCAATTTTGTTGATAATTCCGTCAATACCTGCCATTAATAAAGCACTAAAAGCTAAATATGGATTTGCCATTGGATCTGGGAAACGTGCTTCAATGCGTCGACCCTTTTCAGATGCGCTAAATGGAATACGAATCGCCGCAGAGCGATTACGTGCTGAGTAAGTCATGATTACAGGTGCTTCAAAGCCAGGTACTAAACGTTTATACGAGTTAGTTGATGGATTGGTAATTGCATTTAAGGCTTTGGCATGTTTGATAATACCACCAATATAGTGTAATGCAGTTTCAGATAAATTAGCATATTCTTTACCAGCAAATAAATTTTTGCCATCTTTCCAGATTGATTGATGTACATGCATACCTGAACCGTTATCGCCAACAATTGGTTTTGGCATAAAGGTAACAGTTTTACCATAACGATGAGCAGTATTGCGCATAACATATTTGAAAATTTGTGACCAATCAGCGCGCTCAACCAAGCTACTGAATTTAGTTCCAATTTCACATTGACCAGCGGTTGCAACTTCATGGTGATGCACTTCAACAGGCACGCCCAT
>DPRZ01000092.1 GCA_003538525.1 Neisseriales bacterium | reverse complement strand
GCAAATTTAGCGCTAATTTGTGAATTTACACCATACAAATAAATCGTAATTTTTTGACGATGTAGCTTTTCCACAGTTTCCTGAAATGCACTGAGACCAGAAAAATCAATGAACGGTACGGCTTTTAATTTAAACACCACCGCATCAGCCAAATTATGGGTATTAGCTAAACTCTCGGCAAATTTTTCGGTTATAGCAAAAAACAAAGGTCCATTAATCGCATAGACAATCACATTGCGTTTAAACTGATTATTGACATGCGCAACATCATCTTCATCGACCAGCTCTTGTTCTACATTGGTGGTAATCGTTATTCTGCGCATAGTTAACATCATAGCTAAGATCACTCCCACGTTTACAGCCACCACTAAATCAGCAAAGACGGTTAATAAAAATGTCACCAATAAAACTATTTTGCCATCACGGGGTGAGTGTTTCAAAATATATACAAAATGACGAACATCACTCATATTATAGGCAACCACAAATAAAATCGCAGCAAGGCTACACAATGGAACATATTCAGCTAATGGTGCTAACAATAAAATCACTGCTAACAAAAATACCGAGTGCACTATCGCGGCTAATGGACTATTACCACCATTCCGAATATTGGTCGCGGTACGTGCAATTGCACCAGTTGCAGCAAAGCCACCAAACAGTGGGCTGATACAATTAGCAATTCCCTGTCCAACTAGCTCTTGATTTGGGCGGTGCTTGAGACCTCCGCCAGCTAAACCATCCGCTGCCGTAGCCGATAATAACGACTCAATCGCACCGAGTAATGCAATGGTGAAAGCTGGACCAATCAAAGCAGTTACATTATCCAAGCTTAATTCCATCATCTGAAATGGAGGAATCCCGCGCGGAATATGCCCAAACACACTACCTAAGGTAGCGACCCCATCAAATTTGAAGATAGTTTGTAACGCTGTTGCCACCAACATTGCCACCAATGGACCTGGTAGCACTTTCAAATATTTAATTTTATGGGCGTAAATCACCAATAAAATACTCAGAATTGCCAGCAAGGTCGTCATCAAACTTAAGTGCGGCAGCGCCGTAGCTAAATTCATCAATTTAGTATGAAATTTAGCATCAATCCCTAAGTGCACAGGCAAGCCAAAAAAGTCTTTCCATTGCCCAACAAAAATAATCACCCCAATTCCACTTGTAAATCCCGCAATAACTGGCTCAGGTATGAATTTAATTACGCTACCTAAGCGCAGTAGCCCCATTAGAATTAATATTCCGCCCGCCATAAAAGTAGCAACTTGCAAGCCAGCAAAACCATATTGCCCAGTAATATTGGCTAAAATAACGATGAAAGCTCCAGTTGGTCCAGCAATTTGGATCCGCGTACCACCAAACAATGCTACACAAAGCCCTGCCACAATTGCCGTATAAAGACCATTTTCAGGACGTGCACCCGAGGCAATTGCAAACGCCATCGCCAAGGGCAACGCCACAATCCCAACCACGAGCCCCGCAAAAATATTTTTGATCAGATTGTCACGCGCAAATAGCCCTGCTCGCAGCGCTTCTCTTATCGCTATCATTTTTATTCCAGTTATAAAATTTATTAGATTCTGTCAACAGAGCGTCGCCAGATTAAATGAGGGAGTAATTCGTATCAATTAAGAGTGTCATTATAGCACAAAACACAACTACCATTTAACAAGCATGGTTAATTAAATTGATTATTAAGTAAAAAACGCCCCCAGTAAAAACTAGGGGCAAAATATTTAAACGACTATGTTAATTAATTTATTTGGAACTACAATCATTTTTTTGATTGCTTGTCCTTCAATAAATTTTTGGACATTCGGATTAAGCTTCGCCATTGCTTCAATTTGATCTTTGGTCAAGGCTTTAGCTACCATTATTTTACCGCGCAGCTTGCCATTAACTTGAATAACCATTTCTACTTCATCAACTTCAAGCGCCAACGGATCAACTTTGACCCATTCTTCAGCCAACAACTCACTACCAGGACGCAGTTCTGCCCATAATACCTCACAAACATGCGGTATAATTGGCGATAACAGCATAATTACCGCTTCCAATAATTCCTGACTCAGCGCACGCCCATGCTCACCCGTAAAGGCAACTTTAGAATAAGCATTTAGCAACTCCATAATCGCAGCAATCGCGGTATTAAATTGTTTACGAACTCCAATATCATTAGTTACTTTGGCAATGGTTTGATGCAACTGGGTGCGCAGTTTTTTTTGCTCAGGCGTTAATTCACCACTTGTATATTTACTGACTAAACCATACTGTTTATGCTCAAAAACCATCCGCCACACGCGACGAATAAAGCGATTTGAGCCTTCAATTCCAGTATCCGACCAATCCAAAGTTTGTTCAGGCGGTGATGCGAACATTACAAATAAACGCGCGGTATCGGCACCATATTTAGCGATAATTTCATCGGGGTCAATGCCATTATTTTTTGACTTAGACATTTTCTCAATTCCGCCATATTGAACTTCGCGTCCATCGCCTTTATAGATCGATTTGAGAATATTACCCTTACCATCTTTAACCACTTCAACATCCATCGGGCTAAACCAATCTTTTGAACCATTTGGATTCTGACGATAAAAAGTTTCAGCCAAAACCATACCCTGCGCTAAGAGATTTTTAAACGGCTCATCCCCAGTTACTAACCCTAAATCACGTAAAGCTTTATAGAAAAAGCGTGCATACAATAAATGTAAAATCGCATGTTCAATTCCACCGACATATTGATCCACAGGCGCCCAATATTTCACCCGTTCATCCAACATTGCCGCATGACTATCTGGACAAGTATAACGCAAGAAATACCAGCTTGAATCAACAAAAGTATCCATGGTATCGGTTTCGCGACGAGCGTCCGCACCACATTCAGGACAACGACAAGCGGTAAAGCGCAAATCTTTATTTAAAGGATTACCACTGCCATCGGGAATTAAATCTTCTGGCAAGCGCACGGGTAAATCAGCTTCAGGAACTAATACATCACCGCAATGCTCACAATGAATAATTGGAATTGGACAACCCCAATAGCGCTGCCGTGAAATACCCCAATCACGCAAACGATAATTAGTTTTTACTTGACCCAGTTCACGACTAGCTAATTCAGTTTCTAAGGCTGCAAAAACCTGTTCAAAATTCATACCATCGTATTTACCAGAATTAATCAATATTCCATAATCGGTATAACTAGCTTTACCCTCTAATGCCAACTGCTCTAAAATAAACTTATCTTTCGCATTTGAATCTAAAAGTCCGTTATATCCCTCAAGCATCTCGGCTGGACAAATCACCAACTTTTTAGCTAAGTCATATTTAGTCGCAAATTCAAAATCACGTTCATCGTGGGCTGGTACTGCCATTACTGCACCAGTTCCATAATTCATCAAAACATAATTGGCAAT
>DPRZ01000128.1 GCA_003538525.1 Neisseriales bacterium | reverse complement strand
GTGCCCTTGAATTCTTCATAAATTACATCGTCCATCCGTGATCCAGTCTCAACTAAGGCGGTCGCAATAATGGTTAATGAACCACCCTCTTCAATATTCCGCGCAGCACCAAAGAAACGTTTCGGACGGTGTAGCGCATTAGCATCCAAACCACCAGTTAAAATCTTCCCTGAGGCTGGCGCAACCGTATTATAAGCACGAGCTAAACGTGTAATTGAATCCAATAAGATCACCACATCACGTTTACTTTCCACCAAGCGTTTGGCTTTTTCCATCACCATTTCAGCAACTTGCACGTGACGGGTTGCTGGCTCATCAAAGGTTGATGCAACTACTTCACCTTTAACCGAACGTTGCATTTCGGTAACTTCCTCAGGACGCTCATCAATCAACAACACGATCAAATCAACTTCAGGATGATTAGCCGTAATTGAATGCGCAATATGTTGCAACATCACGGTTTTACCTGTTTTGGGTGGCGCAACGATTAAACCACGTTGACCTTTACCAATTGGGGCAAATAAATCAATAATGCGCCCCGTATAATTTTCTTCACCTTTAATATCGCGTTCCAAATGAAGTTGTTGATCTGGAAACAATGGCGTTAAATTTTCAAATAAAATTTTATGTTTATTGGCTTCAGGCGCATTTAAGTTAACTTTGTCAACTCGCACTAAAGCAAAATACTTTTCGCCATCTTTTGGCATGCGAATTTCACCATCAACGGTGTCACCAGTTTGTAAATTAAAACGTCGGATTTGACTTGGGCTGATATAAATATCATCGTGACTAGCTAAATATGAGGTATCAGGTGAACGCAAAAAACCAAAACCGTCGGGTAAAACTTCTAATACACCACCACCAGAAATATTCTCGCCTTGCTCGGCAACTTTGCGCAAAATGGCAAAAATCAAATCATGTTTACGTAACCGGCTTGCGCCTTCTATATTGTATCCTGCTGCCATCTCAAGTAATTGCGCGACATGAATATCTTTAATTTCGGTTAAATGCATAAAAAAACACCATAAAATATTAGTTTAGAACGTTGCTAGTTTCACTTGGTCAGAAATTTTTAAACACCTTTGTTTTAGTTGGTCTTCAAATATTAGTGTGGTAATTGTTTGGGACTTTAGAGTATAGACTTTAAGTGAAATAGGAATAAAAAGGTTGGTTGATAACATTATAGTTAAAATGGTTACCTAACTCAGGTAACCATTTTAATCTATTTTAGATATTGCTGTCAATAAAAGCTGCTAATTGACCTTTAGGTAATGCGCCAACTTTAGTTTCAACCAATTCACCATTTTTAAATAAAAGTAAGGTTGGAATGCCACGCACACCATAAGTTGCAGCCGACACGCTGCTATCATCGACATTGACTTTTACAATCTTAACCCGACCCGCATATTCTTTAGCTAAGTCTTCCAAGATTGGTCCAATCATGCGACACGGCCCACACCATTCAGCCCAAAAATCAACTAATACAGGAAGTTCAGCCTTTAGTACATCTGCGTCAAACGAAGCATCAGTGGTATAAACGATATTACTCATTTCTTAGATAACCTTTAATAAAATTTTCACAGTTATTATAGCATAATTACAGCTTACGATAGTTATTTTTCAAGGACATAAATTGCTATTTTAAACAGCTTATGCCCTGTCAAATATTATTCGGCTGGGTAATTCTCTGGGTTTTCATTTTTATGTTTAGCCCGATGATAAGCTAAACCTGTACCAGCTGGAATTAAACGTCCCATAATTACGTTTTCTTTCAGTCCACGTAAATAATCGACCCGTCCAGCTACTGCTGATTCAGTTAATACCCGCGTAGTTTCTTGGAACGACGCAGCTGAGATAAATGAATCGGTGTTCAATGATGCACGTGTAATACCCAACAGAATATTTTTATATTCAACTGGTTCTTGACCGGCAGCAATCAAACGATCATTTTCATCTAAAATCGCTGAACGTTCGGCTTGTTCGCCCTCAAGGTAGATATTACTATCACCAGGATTAACAATTACAATCCGACGTAACATTTGGCGCACAACCGTCTCGATGTGTTTATCACTGATTTTCACACCTTGTAAACGATAAACCTCTTGCACTTCATGTGCAATGTATTTCGATAACTCTTCAATTCCACGCATTTCAAGTAATTCATGCGGATTAACTGGACCATCCACGATAGCTTGTCCACGTTCCACATACTCACCATCATTCACCAAGATATTTTTATCTTTAGGAATTGCTAAATCAACTTCTTCACCACTCACCGCAATAATCTTAACTTTATGCTTACCTTTAGTTTCCTTCAAGAAGCTAATCGTACCCGATAACGGTGCTAACATACCAGCAGCTTTTGGAATCCGCGCTTCAAATAACTCAGCAACCCGTGGTAAACCACCAGTAATATCGCGAGTTTTCATTGATTCTTGTGGTTTTTTCGCCAAAACATCACCAGCACTAACGGTTTGACCGTCACGCACCGCAATAATATCACCAATTTGGAAAGAAATAATCACAGGGGCATCGGTGCCAAAGATCTTGATTTCTTGACCATTTTCGTCATATAAACGCGCAATCGGACGAATGTTCTTATCTTTAGTTTTTGAACCTTTAACTTTAGATGGATCAATTACTTTAAGTGCCGTTAAACCCGTTACATCATCGGTTTCTTTAACTACGGTTAGACCTTCATCAACGTTTTCAAGTTGAATAATACCCGCATGTTCTGAAATTACTGGTCGAGAATGTGGATCCCAACTAGCTAATTTTTTACCTGCTTCGATTTTTTCATCTGGTGCAATGTGCAAAGTAGAGCCGTATGGAATTTTATGTTGTTCACGTTCACGGTGATGTTGATCTAAGATCACCAACTCAGCCGAACGTGAAACAATAATTTTCTCGCCATTTGGTTTAGTTACATAGCGTAGTTCTTTATAACCAACCACACCTGAAGATTTAGCTTCAACTTGGCTAACTGCCGCCGCCCGTGATGCTGCACCCCCAATATGGAAGGTACGCATCGTTAACTGAGTACCAGGCTCACCAATCGATTGTGCTGCCACAATACCCACAGCTTCACCAACGTTAACTTTATAACCACGTGCAAGATCACGACCATAACATTGCGCACATAAACCATAACGTGTTTCACAAGTTAATGGTGTACGAACTTTAACTTCATCAATATTAGTTTTTTCAATCGCATCAACCATATCTTCATCGATTAGGCTACCAGCTTCAACCACAATCACATGTGTATCTGGATCAACTACATCTTCAGCTACCACACGACCCAAAATCCGATCACGTAATGACTCAATAACGTCACCACCTTGAATAATTGAACGCATTACCACACCGTTGCTAGTATGACAATCATCTTCAATAATCACCAAATCTTGAGTAACGTCCACCAAACGACGAGTTAAGTAACCCGAATTGGCAGTTTTCAATGCCGTATCTGATAAACCTTTACGTGCTCCATGGGTTGAAATAAAGTATTGTGATACCGTTAAACCTTCACGGAAATTCGCTGTAATCGGAGTTTCCATAATTTCACCTGATGGCTTAGCCATCAAACCACGCATACCAGATAATTGTTTAATCTGCGCAATCGAACCCCGTGCACCTGAGTCCGCCATCATATA
>DPRZ01000095.1 GCA_003538525.1 Neisseriales bacterium | reverse complement strand
AATTTACAACGTTTTGATAAAGGTGGTGAAGAGTTTTATAATCAAATTTCTGCGCTGCATAAATCGGTACGTGGGTCAAACCCAGATGCTGCTCTATATTGGTTTGGGCGTATGTTGACCAGTGGTGCTGAACCACTTTATATTGGGCGGCGCTTACTACGCATGGCATGGGAAGACATTGGTTTTGCCGATACCAATGCAGCAGTGGTTGTAAATACAGCTTTACAAACCTATGAACGTTTGGGCTCCCCTGAGGGAGAGTTAGCCTTAGCTGGTGCGGTAATTTATTTAGCGGTAACCAATAAAAGCAACAGTCTTGAGTTGGCATATAATCAATTACGTGAGTATATGAAAAATGCTTCTTCAGCGCCAGTGCCTGTTCACCTACGTAATGCACCGACTAAATTAATGACTGAGCTTGGTTACGGTCGTGAATATAAATATGCACATGATTATCCTAACCACTATGTGGCGAACGAGCAATATTTTCCAGATGATATGCTTGAGCACAAATTTTATCAGCCAAGCGATCAGGGTTTTGAACAACGAATTCAGGAGCGAATGAATTACTTGCGTGATTTAGATCAACAAGCGAAGAAGTGATTTTTAGCGTGGCTAATTATTTTGGATTTAATGATGGTGGTGCTGAGTTAATTATTTGCATTTGTCCTGCTTGGTTATAATAAATGTTACTACCAGCTGATGTTTGTCCTTGATATTGACCATTTTTGTAATAGCTGGTGCTGACATTTACATTCTGGCTAGTACCTATATATTTACCATTGGCACCGTAGTATGGGTTAATTGTTGGAGCGCTTAATGTCGCATTTGGTGTAGTCGGCTGGTTATTTACGAAATTAGGCGCGGCATGAGTTGCCATCATGTAAGTGGTTAAACTTAGATAAATAAAAAATTTATTCAGGATCATGTTAATTCTCGGGTTATAAACATAGCAGTGAGTGGCTAACCTATAATTAGTCACTCGCTATCTAGAATAAATATTACTTAGTGTACCCAGCTGCAGCTTTAACCGCAGATTTTACCCAAGTTTCAGCTAGAACTTGGAATTGTTGTTTAGTTTTTACTTCACTGCGGAATTTTTCACTACTCATTGAGCTTACCGCTTCACCAATTAAAGCACCGCTTTGACTATCGATGATTTTGGCTTCAATTAACAATACCGCTTGTTTGTTATCTAAACCAGTTGCCTTAGCACCTAGAGCTAATACTGCTGATATAGGCATTAAGTTACGAGGTTTGAACCCCTCTCCTTCAACTTCAGCACCAGTTATTGCAATGCTTACGCGTGCAGTTCCTTTGCCTGGAGTGGTTACAACATTAAATTGTTTGCTAACTGCGGTTTTTAATGAATCATCTAAAGCTTGGCGTACTTGGTAAATATTTTCTTGTGTAATACTTTCTGTTGCTTTTTGATAAATAGTAACAGGGTCAAGCATTACAGCATTATAGTCGCTGCGTTTAAAAGTTGGGCTAACATAAGTGTAAGTATTCATGCCATCATCGGTATTTGGAGCTAGTTGTAATTTACTGTAATCATTCAAGAATCCTGATTGTTGAGAGCTTGGGACGGTTTTCGTTGCACAAGCGGCTAAAAGACTTAGGCTTAAAGCCCCAAGCAAGACAGTTTTTTTCATATGTAAAGTACCTTTCAAAATGAATTATGTGGGATTTTAGCATGGATCGCTGAGGTTACAAAATTAAAAAGCTACTAGGGTTTAAATTTTCTTGGAATTGCTTCAACACGTTTAAAAACATAGACTGAAATTAAGATAATTAATGCGCCAATTATTTGCAACAGCGTTAAATTTTCGTTAAAAAAGATGAAGCCATAAGCAGCCGCAAATACGGGTTGCATTAAGAGTAAGATTGATGAGATTTGTAGTTTTACTTTTTTAATTGATCGAGCGAGCATTAATTGACCAAGGATTTGTGAAATAAAGGCTAAGCCCAAAAGTAGCAACCAACCATTAAGACTATCTGGAAGTATTTTTTCTTGAGCAATTATGCCAGAAATTAATAAGATTAATGCACAATAGAGACTTACAATGGTCATGTAGCGAGTCATGTTAGCGCCTTTATCGGCTGAGATTTTAGTTACCACGACAAATATGGCATAAAAAATAGCGGCAATAAACGCAAGTAAATCGCCCATCATGTGAATATTGGCCGTGGATTTACCCGAGAAAACTAAGAGAAATAAACCTAAAATTGCTGCAATGATTGGGTAAGTGACTAATTTATTTACTGGTTCTTTAAAGTAGAAAATTGTCAGCGGTAAAATTAAAAATGGAGCTAAGTTAACGATTAAATTTGCTTCGGCCATCGTTGTGTATTTAAATGACAGATTCCAGACACAAATATCCATCGCAAGGGCAATGCCTGCAATTGAATTAAGCAGAAATAATGACTTATGGCTAACTTTAGCTGGTAGCGTTGAGTTATTTTTTTTGGAAAATTGCTCAGCAATTAAGAGTAGTGGAATTGCAAACAAACAACGATAAAACCCAGTAATAATTGGGCCGACTTCACTTTTATGAATAAAAATTCCGATTGAAGCAAGTGAGGCAATGGCGATAATTATGCCGAGAATGGAGCGATTTATTTTCACTAAAATATCCAATATTAAGAGTTTAAGAAGATAGATAAAAAAACTAATCAAGTAATCTGTTGATGCTTTATTTGCTTGTGAAATTAACCAGATGTTGGAATTTGGTTAAATAATTATGCAATCTGGCTGGCTTAATTTGCTTTAATCTATGGTTTGATGCTTAGCTTTAGGTGCACTAGTTTTATTGTGAAGATTATAAATCAATGGTTAAGAAATCATCACTGACGCGCTGAGCATATGCGGTGAAATCCCCCATCCAAGCGCTAGCTTGTTTAAATTCGGCAATGAATTCAGCTTTATTGCATTGTTCTAATTGAGTCACCCATTGGTTGAGCCAGAGACTAAATTCTTTGATTAATTGAATGCGTTTAGTATCTGCCATAATAATGTCGGCATAGAGTGCTGGATCTTGATCAAAGATTCGCCCCATTAAAAGTAATTTTGCCAGATAAATTGGGCTCGCAATTTCAAGTAATTCCTGTGGGTGTTCTTGTTTGTGATAGAGAAATGTACCAAGGCTAAAAGTTACAAAATGTTCAATGCCTTGGATGAAATTCATCGCCTGATCATGTTTTGCGGCGCTCATGCTTTTAAGTGTAAAGCCCAACTGCTTTAATGAATCAATTAGCCACTGACAGGCATCTGGGTTACGTCCTTGGCAGTGAACAATGATTTGATTATGCGGTGCGTTGATAGTTGGTCCAAACATCGGATGTAAACCTAGCACAGGTCCAGAGTATTCAGCTAACATCGTCATTAATGGTTCTACTTTTAGGCTAGTAAAATCTGCTAGAATAGTAGATTTATTTAGGCGTGGCGCGAGTTTTGCGATCATTGCTGTGGTATCTTTAATTGGTACACAGATAATCACCGCCGCGCTTTGAGCGAGTATTTTGTCACAGCTCTCTAAGTCTTTGCGTCCGATGGCGTGAACCACGTAACCTTGATTTTGCCAGAGTTGACGAAAGAGTGTCCCCATTTGTCCATGTCCGCCAATGATGGAGATAACTTTAGTATTCATAACTGATTTCAATAATTTCAACTTCTTCGCGTCCTTGTGGGGATGTGAACATGAAACTATCGCCAAGGTTTTTGCGTAATAAATTCTTAGCCAGAGGTGAGGTCCAACTAATTTTATTACTTTCTGGATTAATTTCATCTTGACCGACGATAGTTACGGTTTGTTCTTGTTCTTGATTGCGAAGAATGCTAACGGTTGCACCAAAAAATACTTTGTCACTACCTTGATGTGATGTCGGATCAACGACTTCAGCATGTTCAATTTTTTTGGTGAGCTGGTGAATGCGCTGATCAATTTCGCGGAGTTTTTTTTTGCCATACTGATAATCAGCATTTTCCGAACGATCGCCATTACTCGCCGCCCAGTTGACTAAGTGGACGTAATGTGGACGTTCTTTGGTGACGAGATTATGTAGTTCTTCACGGAGTGTGGCGTAGCCTGCCACGGTAATATAATTTTTAATATCCATTTTATTTTGCGGTTATTCTGATGGTTAATAGAATTTAATTATACCGTATTTAGCACAAGTGCAGGTTAAAATAATTTGTCAATGCCAAGTTTTGGCAAAATAACTAAACTTAGTCGAGCCTATTTTTATGCTCTGTTTGTCGAATTGTTTTTATTTTTTGTCGCTAGCGGTGTAAATCAATTATTAAAAAGCATTATTCAATGAATTTATAACCTTCCTGATTATGATAGAAACCATTGGCAAATAGTTTATTTTGTTGTTCGGTCAATAAATTATCTGATATTGAACTTAGTTGCGCTGAAATTAGTGAGCTGATTTGATTTAAGCTAAATTCTGGCGTTGGATTAATTCTGAAATTTTGTACGCCGATCGTTTGTAAATCTGATATTTCTTTGATTAAATTATAGATTTTAGCTGATTGAACTTGCATCCCATTGAGATTAAATAATTCCTGTTGTTCACTCACAGTATTAAATCCCGCGCTGTGTTTGAAGCAGGCTAATTTGCAATCCTCGCGCTCTATGCTTAAATTATGTGCGATAAAGCAGCGTGATGAAATTGATAAAGCTACGCGCCCGAAAATATTTACTTCAAGTGGCAGTCCAAATGCGGCTAAATCAGCGATTACGCTACGATTAACTTCAAATGGTGGGCAGATTCGTTGTGCTCCATTGCGGGCAAAAACCGCTAGGCTAGCTTGGTTGTAGGTGTTAATATATGGTCCAATAATAATCTCTAAACCAGTTGCATGTTTTAATCCCGCTAAATCATTGATTTCAATTGGGCACTGATATTGACGAGCCAATTCGATATTATTTAGCATTAATTGATGGCTTTCTTCGTCATTGTGTAGAATTGGCGTTGAGAAAATAATTTGTTTTCCTGCTGCCTGTACTTCATCAATAATTTTTGGGAGGTATTTTGCCAATAATGGATTGCGTTTGGCGCATACAATCTCTCCAAGATATACCCGCGAAATTAAGGAGCAATTCGCTGCATCTTGATAGAGTTGCTTAATTTGCGTTGCATTCCATGGATAGAGTAATGCTCCAAGGCTAAAAGTAGTCGGTGTAGTTGGTTTAGTTCCAGTGGTCACGGTAAGCTCCTTCGGTGGCGTGGTGGCCTTCCATTAATGGTTCGAGTTGTTGATTGAGAAGATTTAAATCGTTGGCGTGTAATTCATCTAGGTGATCAAGAGCATAGCGGAAAGTACTAACCACTTGGCGGACATAGGCACTACTGCGTTGACGCCCTTCGATTTTGAGCGCGCTAACGCCACATTCAATAATAGTGCTAAGGCTAGGTAATAAACTCAAACTAGTCGGCTGTTCAAAGACGTGTTGTTCTGAATTGTCATTACAGGCAAATTTACCTTTACATACGGTGGGGTAACATGCTGTCTGGGTTGGGTTAAATTCATTAATTGTAAATTGATTAAGTTTGATCGTCATATTTTGCTTAGTTTGAGTATAACTAATCTGATCAGCTGGCGAACATACGCCATGCATATTGGGTGCCTTGCCAGTTAAATATCCGGATAAACTACAGCGTCCTTCAGCCATTACACACAATCCGCCGAAGCCAAATATTTCTACTTCCACACCTAGTTCACGTGCGCCGCTACAAATGTCTTTGATGTGGCTGAAATTCAAAATTCGTGGAAGAATAACGCGCTTTATGCCAAATTCACGGGCATAAAATTCAAGCGCATCAAGGCTTGAGGCTGAGGCTTGTACCGATAAGTGGCGAGCTAATTGTGGATGTTTTTGCGTAGCATAATCAAGCATGCCAATATCGGCAAGAATTACAGCATC
>DPRZ01000227.1 GCA_003538525.1 Neisseriales bacterium | reverse complement strand
ACAAAAAATTAGAGCCCTTAATAGATTAAGAACTCTTATACTTCAATAAAATAAAATTATTACAATTATATTTTAGCCAACAATAATTTGTCATTAACTGCTTAGACTAACTAACAAATTCCAAAAATTGGCGCATGGTTGGTAAAGATTTAATCGCACCATAACTAGTACAGCTAAACGCACCAATTAAATTGGCAAAGGCGACAAACGCATCCCAGTTGGGTTCTGGATGTTGTGCAATTTTAAAAAGTAAACCACCCATAAAGGCATCGCCAGCACCAGTACTATCGACTTGTTGCACTTTGCGCGATGGAATAACCCGCGTTCCCTCAGCATTAGCTAATAAAGTACCTTTTTCCCCCATGGTAATCACTACGGTTTTGGCACCAACGTGACGTAAGTATGCGGCTGCCAAACTTAGATCATCTTCACCGCTAATTAATTGTGCTTCAATTTCACTAACTTTAACTAAACTTGCCAAAGCCACAAATGTTTTGCAATCATTAATGTAGTCTTCCAGCATCTCAGGTTTAACTAAATCTTCACGATAATTAGGATCAAAACTAATAAAATTAGCATTACTATCGGCTAACTCCAATAATTGCAAATAACTGCTGCGTAATTCACCGCCCAATAGTGCCGTGGCTGATCCAAAATGCACAATATCATCGCGCTCAATACAACTTAATTCTACATCACCAAGTCGATAATCACCATCACTACCGCGGTAAAATTCAAAATCTCGTTCACCAAAACGATCAACAGCAACAAAGGCTAAGGTTGTTCTACCACCGCGTTTAATCAGCGAAGTATTGATGCCAAGTTCATGCAAACTAGCGACTAAAAATTCACCAAAGCCATCATCACCAACTTGCCCCATAAAATAAGCTTGTCCACCCAGTTTAGCCACCGCCGCACTTACATTTGCGGGTGCTCCACCAGCTAATTTGGTAAAGTGGGAACTTTTTGCCAAGCTAACACCAGGTTGCCCCATACAGTCGACTAAAAGCTCACCAATGCAAAATATTTTTCTCATGATTATCAAACTTTGATTAAAAATAATGGTTAATTATAACAGATAATTTAACTACAGCACTTGTCTGCATTTATGCCGTGCAACATAATCAGCTAATTAAACCTGAGCTAAAATAATTTTGTGTTGAACTAATTCCATCGATGAAATGTAGGCATTTACCAAACGGCGCTCACCAAAAATATTTTCCAAATAGATGCCATTGGCTTGCGGAACTAGTTTATCGACTGCTTCAAGCAAAAGTTCGCATTGATTAGTTTCTTTATTCAATAAATAAACATTCGCTTCACACATGTTTTAACACTCCTAAAAGTTGTTTGAATTGTTCAATTGCCGCAGCAATGTGATATGGTAAGGGTTGCGATTCACAACCCGCAAGATGGATGTTATAACGATTGGGTTGCAGCAAAATTTTAGGTGCCTGGCTCTCAATAATTGCATTTGCCATTACTCCAGTTAGCTCGCCCAATAAAGCATCGCTAATCACAATACTTAGGCTCCCAAAAATAACCGCAACTTTTGGCGCATTGACTCGAATCGCATTTTCACCTGTTGCACCTTGATTGGCGCCAGCTTTAAGCATCGCCGCGGTGGCTAAGGCATTGGTTCCCAGTGCTAAAATATCTAATTCATTGCCAAATTCACTGCGAATTTTGGCGATCAAGGCACTCCCAATTCCACCACCTTGACCATCAATTACTGCAATTTGCATATTAAAATTTCTAAAAAATTAAATTTACTTGCCGTAACAATTCTTGCTCGGCTAATAATTCTACAATCGGTAAATCTGCCACAATTTGATGTTGTTCATTAAATAAAATTCCGCGCGTGGTTAATTGCTCAACCAAATGTAAATTATGCGTGGTAATGATTAACGTTTTGCCAGCAGCATTTAACTGCTTGAGTAATTCAACTAACCAATGCTGCGTTTTTGGATCCAAGGCATTAGTTGGCTCATCCAAAATTAGCACTTGCGGATTAAGTAATAAAACTGCCGCAATCGCAACTTTTTTCTTTTCACCGCCGCTAAGTTTATACGGCACTTTATTAATTAAACTTTCGATCCCCAATAATTTAACAATATCCTCAATGCGGTAATTTATCTCCTCCAGCGAGTAATCTAACTGCAATAAACCAAAAGCCAGTTCTTCACGCACGCTATTACAGAATAATTGAACGTCTGAATCCTGAAAGATAAAGCCAATTTGCTGATGATAGCGTTTAGCAAAAGCATCTGTAGCTAAGTTTTTACGATTAACTTCCTCAGCAAACGCAAAAAAGCTCCCTGCATTGGGCGAAATTAAACCCGCTAATATTTTAAGTAAGGTTGACTTACCGCAACCATTCGCCCCCAATATGCTAACTGCTTCACCAGCCGAAATGCTCAAATTAATTTGCCGTAAAGTAGGCTCACCCAGCTCATAAGCAAACTCTACATTTGCCAAGCGAAAAACTTCTTGATGATGTGAAATAATTAACCTCGCGTCAGAATAAATAACACAATTAAAATCAGCAAATTATTAACTAAAAAAACCCAATCCGTAACACGCAGCCGTAAGGTTTTTAAGCTTACTACCTTATGGGTATAACCGCGCAAACGCATAGCAGAAAATATCTCAGTTGCCAAATAATTGGCTTTAATAAATAATAATGCGATGGCATGCCCCAAAAAACGTCGATTTTCACGATGGGACAGTTTGCCAATACTACGTAAAAAGCGTGCTTCGCTCATTTGTAGCGCCAAATTAGATAATAAAAAAATATAGCGGTAGGTCATCTCCAAAATCAGAATAAAACCGACTGGAACTTTCAGCAATGACAGACCTTTAGTTAAATCATGCCAAGGAGTTGTTACCATTAACACATAGGCAAAAGACAAACTAATTCCACTGCGTAAAAAAAGTAAGCCAACAGTTTGAGCACCATTATCGCTAATGTAAAGACCATTGGGGAAAATACTCCGCAGTGGATTGGCAGCTAATACAACGACTAATTCTTTACCCACCACGACCTGATTAAACAGGGCGGGAATAGAACAAATTAAGAGAAAGAGAGGAATCACCAGCCACACGCGTTTAACCAATCGCCAAATTAGAATTTTACTCAATTTAGCATATAGACAACTAATAATAAATAAAATCCCAAGTAATCCAAAACTCTGCGCAAAATTAGTTATCAAGATAAAGCTTAATAACACTATAAATTTACAGCGTGGATCAATTTGCTGTAAAAACCCCGCTTTATTCGCTTCGAGTGATAAATACAGCTCGTTACTAAAAATTGCGCTTATATGTTGGATTGTTTTACGTAAAAAATTCAACCGATTAGAGGATTTAATCGGTAAATTCTGCGCTGGTTTTAATAACCAACTGGGAATGCTATCATGCTGACACATTAATTACGATTTTCAAGACGACGGGTTAATTTAGCCGATAACAAGATCAGAGCAGAAATAACTAGGATGCCAACTAATGCGGATAAAACATAGCCCATCGATTGTGACATAAAGCCAGCGCCAAATTTGGGTAACGAATAATCTGGCATCAGTGCGTGCCATTTATCGGCATGCTGCGCCATACCAGCTGGTATATAACCAATCAATTGTTTTACTTCCTGAGGCGCCCATTCTCCATAAGCCGTGCCTGAAGTCAGTAATCCCAATGGTGATAAAATTATCGCACCAATAAAAACCGCTAGTACGGCTTTATTTTTTGCCAACCAGCCTTGGGAATTTAAATTATCTATGTTACGTTGCGCTTCACGGACCACTAAGTGAGGTGCAAACTTAACCACATACCCCAGTGCCAAGACTGAAATCACGCCTTCTAAGGGGCCTGCAAATAAACTATGCGTAAATAACATCGCTGGTACTGCAACGGCAAGCGAATAAAATCCATACAATGGTGCACCGTTTGCGGCTTTAAAGAAAAGCGGTTGAATTCCCATTTCAATTCCAGCGGCTAAGCCAGCTAAATTGATACCAATATACGCCGCAACAAAAACCGCAACCGAATTACGCTTAGAACCAAGTGTAGCTTTACCCGAAATTAAACGATAAATCGCGTAACCGCTAAATGGCATAATCACCGCCATATTCAGGCAATTCACACCAATGGCTAATATTCCGCCATCACCGAAAAGAAATGCTTGGATAATTAACGTCGTGGATACCGCCAACACCGCAGCCCACGGACCAACCAGAATCGCAACTAATACCGCGCCAACCGCATGCGCTGAACTTCCGCCGACGACAGGAATATTAAACATCATCAGAATAAAAGAAAATGCGGCACATAGCGCAATGCTTGGGATTAAGGCTTGATTATGAATTAATTGAATTTTTTTGAATGAGATATACCACACCACTAACATTACAGCTAATGCAGGCAGCGTAGTTTCAGGACTAAGGTAACCATCAGGAAGATGCATTGTGAACCCTTCAAAAGATTTATAACTAACACCCAGAGCTAAATAAACTTATTTGGAATAGCTCTAGATCACATAAACCCCTTCATGGGATATTTGACAAAAAATTTAAATCTGCCAGTGTAATAACTTTCATAGTTTTACGGCGCAAATTGTAACACTAAAGCCATGTTCTAGTCAAGGTAATTCTAACTTGAATTACCAGCAAATATTTTGAATGTAATTTTATACAATTATTTATCTTTCTTTGTAATTCTTTTCTGCATGATTAGTAAAAATTAAGAATGAATACAACTGAACACTCGCACCAAAATTTAGCCTAAAAAAATATTGCTGACATTAAAGTGCTATTGGTGCTAAAATCAAGCGTTAAAAACCATCCAAATAGGGAAATTCACACATGCAAAATAATAATATTGTAATTATCGGTACTCAATGGGGTGACGAAGGTAAAGGTAAAATCGTTGATTGGTTAACCGAAAGTGCCGCTGCGGTCGTACGCTTTCAAGGTGGGCATAATGCAGGTCATACTTTAGTCATTAATGGTAAAAAAACCGTCTTGCGTCTATTACCATCAGGAATGATGCACGCTGGCGTACAATGTTTTATTGGTAATGGTGTCGTAATTTCTCCCGATGCGTTAATTAAAGAAATCAAAGAACTGGAAGCAATCGGCGTAAATGTTCGCGATCGCTTAAAAATTTCTGAAGCTTGTCCATTAATTATGCCTTATCATATTGCGATTGATCAAGCCCGCGAACTTAAAAAAGGTCTGAATAAAATCGGCACGACTGGGCGTGGCATTGGTCCATGTTATGAAGATAAAGTTGCGCGCCGCGCAATTCGCGTTCAAGATTTATTTAATCCAGAAATTTTTAAAGCCAAACTAGCGGAAAATTTAGATTTCTATAACTTTCAATTAAAACATTATTACCAAGTTGCAACGCTGGATTTTGATACCATCGTTGATGAAGTGTTAAACACTTATGCTGAAGATATTAAACCAATGGTCTCAGATGTTTCACGCAAATTATTTAATCTCAATAAAGAAGGTCATAAAGTAATTTTTGAGGGCGCACAAGGTACACTCCTTGATGTTGACTTTGGAACCTATCCCTATGTAACTTCATCAAATTGCGTGGCAGGTGGCGCATCAACTGGTGCTGGAATTAGCCCACGGATGATTAATTATGTGCTTGGTATTGCTAAAGCTTACACCACGCGTGTAGGTTCAGGTCCTTTCCCAACTGAATTAACCGATGCAGTTGGTCAAGGTTTAGCTAGTCGTGGTAATGAATTTGGTTCAGTAACTGGTCGAGCTCGCCGTTGTGGTTGGTTTGATGCCGCGGCGCTTAAACGTGCAGTCCAAATTAACGGTGTCTCTGGTTTATGCGTGACTAAATTAGATGTCATGGATGGCATGGAAGAAATTAAAATTTGCGTTGGCTATATTCGTGATGGTAAAGAATACGATATTTTACCGTTTGGTTCAGATTTAGTGGTAAATTGCGAGCCAATTTATGAAACTATGGCAGGCTGGAGCGAATCAACTGCTGGTTTAAAAAACTATGCAGAATTACCTGAAAATGCAAAAAAATACCTTAAACGCATTGAAGAAATTATCGAAACGCCGATTGATATTATTTCAACTG
>DPRZ01000096.1 GCA_003538525.1 Neisseriales bacterium | reverse complement strand
TTGTGGAACGATAACTGTGAATACGACTCATTAACCGATCGCAGTGTCGTGTGCAATTTCGATGGTAAATCAGCACCTTTAGCCCAATTAAAATCAATTCAACCGAATTTAATGGCCTTAACTGGACGTCGAGCACTACTTAAACACAATCCGAATCTGCGTCCCTACTCGGTAAATCGCGGTGGATTTGCAGGTATCCAACGTTATTCGCAAACATGGGCTGGGGATAATATGACCTCATGGAAAAGCCTAAAATTTAATATTGCGACGATTTTAGGCATGGGATTATCGGGAGTTGCCAATAATGGCTGTGATATCGGTGGCTTTTGGGGACCACACCCCGATGCCGAATTATTTGTGCGGTGGGTTCAAAATGGGGTCTTTCAACCACGTTTTTCCATTCACTCCTGCAATACCGATAATACGGTTACCGAACCGTGGATGTTTCAAGATAAAACTCATTTAATCCGTACGGCAATTAAGTTACGCTACCGCTTAATGCCGTATTTTTATGCTCTAATGCGGGCGGCAAATTTACACGGGACACCGATTATGCGCCCAACCTTCTATGAATTTCAACACGATCCACAAACTTATAATCAAGGGGTTGACTTCATGCTTGGAAGTAGTCTCTTAGTGGCAAATGTAGTTGAAGCAGGAGCAGATCATCGCCAAGTTTATTTACCTATTGGTAGTAATTGGTATGATTTTTATACTCGCCAAGCTTATACAGGCGGTCAAACCATCTCATTGCCGGTTGAAATAAGTTCAATTCCATTATTTATCCGCGATTCGGCAATTTTAGCGCTAAATGAAAATGAAGCCAAGCAAGCGAGCGGTAATTTTCCAGCACTCCGCTTAATCCTCGGTGGAGCGAATGCACAATTTGCGCTCTATCAAGATGATGGAATTAGTCAAGAATATTTGCACGGCAACTACCGCGAAACGTTGATCACACTAACTCGTGATAACGAGCAAACCTTAATTAACTTCCAGCATAACGGTAATTTTGTGGCACCAACCCAGGAATTATATTTGGAACTAATTAATCCCCAGAAAGGACCATTTTGGATCAGTGTTGCGGGAGATAAAATTGCGCATTTTTTACATCGGGATAAATTTAACGCGGCTAAAACTGGCTGGTATTATAGCAACAGCAAGGGTTGTGTTGAAATTAAACTCGATTTCCCTAACCGCGATAGCCAAATCATCGTCAGCTTCGCCCATTTTGATTTGATAGGAATGTAATGACCAAGAAAAAACTTACCCTGAAAGAAAAAATTGCCTATGGGGTTGGCGATTTAGGTAACGGATTTACTTTTGATTTAGGTCAAGCCTATCTACTGAAATTTTATACCGACATTTGCGGAATTAGTGCGGTTGCCGCAGGTGGGGTATTTCTATTTAGTAAAGTTTTCGATGCTTTCATGGATGTGTTGGCAGGCTCATTTGTCGATAAACGCAAAGCCTCTAAAAATGGTAAATATCGTCCAGTGATGATGATCTCAGCAGTTTTCTTGGCTTTTCTAACCGTAATTACCTTTGTCGCGCCAGATGTGTCAATCCAAGGTAAATTAATTTATGCGTATGCCAGCTATATGATTTGGGGCTTTTGTTATTCAATGGTCAATATTCCCTATGGTTCGCTAGCCGCTGCTATGACTCAAGATGTGAATGATCGTACTCAACTAGCCTCATTTCGCCAAGCCGGTTCACTAATTGCATTATTGGTAACAGGCGTAATTTTTATGCCGATCGTGCTGTTATTTAGTGATACACGCTGGGGATTTCCCGTGGCAGCAGCTGCAATGGCGATTATTGGCGTGATGTCACACGCTTATTGCTACCGCAACACCCGTGAATTAGTCGAGCCAGCTAGTCCTGAAAAAATCAAAACCAAAGATCTTCGCCATGCTTTAACTAAAAACAAACCGCTGGGAATTTTGATTCTAATATCAATTTTCACCATTTCCGCCTATAACATCAAAATTGCAATGTTAATTTACTTCTGCCAATATAACTTAGGCGATATCAAATTAATGGCGTTTATTAATTTCATCATTATTGGTAGCTCCGTAATTTCAATTACCGCCATTCCTAAATTAGTTTCGCTTTTCGGCAAGAAAAAAACCATGCTAATTGGCTTTGCGATAAGCATTATTGCGGATGTTATTAATTATTTCATACCCTCAAGTCCAATTAGTTTTACCATTTTCGCCACCATCGCATTCGTCGCAATTAGCATTCCTAACGGCATTGTCTGGGCACTAATTTCCGACATTATTGACTATGGCGAATGGAAAACTGGCAAACGTGCAGCTGGGGTTACCTATGCCGCATTTAGTTTCTCACGTAAGCTCGCGCAATCAATTTCAGGGTTTTCCGCAGGATTGGGTTTATCCTTAATTGGGTATATTCCAAATGCAGTACAAACTAGTTCTGCGTTATCTGGAATCAAGGGGTTACTCTTAATGTACCCAGCCATTACCATTTTGATCGCGGCATTAATCATCGGATTTTGGTATGAATTAACCGATAAACGCTGTAACCAAATTGTTGAGGAGCTCGCACAAAGAAAATTATCAACAATCAACAACTATAATTAAACCAAAAGCAAATAAATTATTTAAACTGAATTTTTAAGGAAATCTAAATGAGACAAAATAAAGTAGCAGTCGTAACAGGTGGTAGCGGAGTTTTAGGCAGCGCATTTTGCCAAGCTTTGGCACAACATGGTTATAAAGTTGCAATCCTCGGACGTGATCTCGCCAAAGCCGAAGAATTAGCTGCCACAATCAATTTAGCAGGCGGAATTGCACTCGCTGTGCATGCCGATGTAACCGATCGCGTTAGCCTTGAAACCGCCTCTGAGCAAATTAAGCAGCAACTCGGTAGTTGTGATGTTCTAATTAATGGTGCGGGAGGTAATCATCCCAAAGGTACCAGCAGTGCAGAATATTACACTGATGATTTAAGCCAGCAGGCTAATGCCACTAGTTTTTTTGATTTAGAGTTAGATGGAATTGATTTTGTTTTTAAATTAAATTTCTTGGGTACGCTATTGCCGTGTCAAGTTTTTGGCAAACAAATGTTAGATAAACCACATGCCACAATTATTAATATTTCATCAATGAGTGCATTTTCACCACTAACCAAAATTCCAGCCTATAGTGCAGCTAAAGCCGCCGTGAATAATTTCACTCAATGGCTGGCGGTACATTTTGCCAAAACCAACATCCGCGTTAACGCCATTGCGCCAGGATTTTTCTTGACCCAGCAAAATCATAATTTACTCAAAAATCCCGATGGTAGCTGGACCGCGCGCGCTGAGAAAATCATTGCACACACGCCAATGGCGCGCTTTGGCGAGGCCGAAGAGTTACTTGGAACCCTGCTTTGGCTTGCCGATGAACGCGCCTCGGGTTTTGTTAATGGCGTGGTAATTCCTGTTGATGGTGGTTTTGCCGCCTATTCTGGCGTTTAAACAACTGGAACTTAGCGCACGGAATCGCGGATAACCAACTCCGCAACTAATTCTGTGACGGGATTCGTTAGTTGCATGTTGTTAATTAATTGAAATAATCTTTCACCACCGAGTTTAGCCATCTGCTCAATTGGCTTATGAATGGTCGTTAAACTCGGGGTGGTATATTGGCAAATTTCGCTATCATTAAACCCAACCAGACCAATATCGCTTGGCACCTTTAAGCCCGCGTCATTAATCGCCTTTAGTGCTCCAATTGCCATCTCATCATTGGCGCAAAATACCGCATCAGGCTGATCTTCCAAAGCAAGCAAGCGTTGCATGGCAACAAAACCACCCGCAATTGAAAAGCCACCATCTTGAACAAAATCTGCAGCACTAGTTAAATTCGCCTGAGTCAAAGCACTCTGATAACCAGCCAAACGATCAATGCTGGATTGAATCAGCTCTGGACCATTAATACAGGCAATTTTGCGATAGTCACGTTGCAGTAAATAATTCACGGCCATTTCCGCCGCACTAATTTCATCAACCGTAATACTCACCACATTGGGTAGTGCTATTTTACGATTAACTACAACTAATTTAGTACATTGTGCCAAAGCAAAACGAATAAATTCATCATCACT
>DPRZ01000094.1 GCA_003538525.1 Neisseriales bacterium | reverse complement strand
ATATGCTATACTTTGCTTGGTTTAATTCTAATGACATATTCTTAATTCGTAACTAAATTAATTGGTTTACTTTAGTTGAATTAAGGTTATTAATCTTGCTGTAATCGCTTGTCATGTTTGAGCATTTAGCTAAGTAATAAAAATTAGGTGCAAAGTATAGCATATTCAAATTATTTTGTGGCGTGCTATAATCTAGAACTGTAAATAAAAATGTTTTTTGAGGTAATTATGAGTCATTCTGATGAAGTTAAAAACTATTTAAGTGGTAAAGAAATTTTAGATGAACACGTCTATATTGGCGAGAAAAAAGGTGTGCGTCAGTATTTTTTCCAAAGTGTGATTAATGGTTGCATGGCTGGGGCTTTTTTAGCCTTAGGTGCATTTGCTGCGTTTGTGGCCAGTCATGGGATTAGTGATTATGGTCTAAGCAAATTGGTTAATGCCGTGGTTTTCCCCGTTGGGTTGATTTTAATTGTCATTTGTGGTGCGGAATTATTTACGAGTAATACACTCCTGATTCAAGCGCGCCTTGAAAATAAAATTACAACCAATATCTATATTTCAAACTTGGTTATAATCTATTTTTGCAATGCAATTGGCGCGAGCTCGGTCTCAGCGTTAATTTTTGGTAGTGGGATTTTACATAATGATGCCAATTCATTAGGTGGTTATGTAATTCATGTGGCGGTGCTTAAAATTCATTATACCTTTGTACAAAATGTTTGTAGTGGAATTTTGTGTAATATTTTGGTTTGTTCAGCGGCATGGGGTGCTGCGGCAGCTAAAGATGTTGCGGGTAAAATATTAATTATTTGGTTTGCGATTATGGCATTTATTCTTGGTGGTTTTGAACATTGCGTGGCAAATATGTTTTATTTTAGTTTAGCATTGATGGCACAAACTGATCCAAGTTTAGTGTTAGCTAGTAAGGTTGAGCCAAGCTTGTTGACTAATCTGAATTTGCTTGGTGTTTGGCATAATTTAATTCCTGTGACCTTGGGAAATATAATTGGCGGCGCGGTATTTATTGGGGTTGCGTATTGGATGGTAAATTTTAAAGGTAATAAAAACTAATTTTGAGGGTAAATAATTATGGTCAAACGTTATTTGGATTGTAAAGCTTCTGATTTGGCAAAAATAAGTAAAGCTGATTTATTGCAGGCATTACATGCTAGCGAGGGACGAATTTTAGTTAGTGAGACTATTGGAGCAGTGCAACCAATGTTAATGACAATCACCAATGCAGAATTTGCAGCCAGTCAAGGTGCTGATATTTTGTTGCTAAATTTATTTGATGTTAATGCACCCTGTATTAATGGATTACCAGCTGGCGTTACTGGTGATGATACAGTTAAAGAAATTAAGCGCTTAACTGGTCGCGTAGTGGGAATTAATCTGGAGCCAGTTGATCCAGGTTTTGGAGAATCACAAGATCAATTGTGGGGCATGACTAATGGACGTTTAGCGAGTGTAGCTAATGCACAAAAAGCCTTAGCGTTAGGTGTACAGATGTTAGTTTTGACGGGTAATCCAGGTAATGGAATTTCTAATTCTGCAATTTGCGCCTCATTACAGCAAATTTCTGCTGCCGTTGGGAGTGAGCTGGTGTTAGTTGCTGGAAAAATGCATGCGGCTGGGATTTTGGGTGAAGCTGCCAGCAAAATTATCACACAGGAAGACATTCAACAATTTGTTTTAGCGGGTGCAGATATTATTTTATTGCCAGCGCCAGGCACTGTGCCAGGTGTTACGCTAGAGTTTGTGCGCGGCATGGTCGAATATGCGCACTCATTGGGTGTCATGACAATGACCGCAATTGGTACATCACAAGAGGGCGCTGATGAGGCAACAATTCGGCAAATTGCACTAATGTGTAAAATGACGGGTACTGATTTGCATCATATTGGTGATGCGGGTTATGTTGGAATGGCGTTACCTGAAAATATCTTCGCTTATAGTGTTGCGATTCGTGGTAAACGCCATACCTATACCCGGATTGCGAGCTCAGTCAACCGTTAGATTAATCGCGCCAAATTAAGCTGGCAATGCGACCGGTTTGTGGATTAGCTCGATAGGAATAAAACCAATCGCTATGACAGCGGGTGCAAATTTTACTATTGCTAATATTTGCACTTAGTAAACCAGCTTGAATTAGTTTATGGGCGGCAATACCGCGTAAGTCACCCATAAATTTACCTGAGTTAATACTTGCGCTGAAAAATTGTGCGCTGAGTGGATCATTGAGAATAAAGCTTTCACGAACTTCACCACCAATTTCAAAACATTCTTGATCAATCGCAGGACCAATAAAGGCTAGCATTTCGCTGGGAGCAAATTGGGTTAATTTGGCAATGGTTTGCTGGATGATACCATCATTTAAGCCGCGCCATCCAGCATGAATAGCCGCCACAAATTCTCCGCGAGTATTAGTTAGCAAAATTGGTAAGCAATCCGCGGTCATCACTACACACACGACATTTTTCGCACTGCTAATTGATGCATCTGCTGCGTAAATTTGATAGTTAGACTCTTTATCCCAATTAATTACCGTTGTGCTATGAGTTTGATTTAACCACAGTGGCGTAGTTGGTAGAAACTCTTGCAATTTGGCACGATTAAGTGCCACGCTCTGTGGATCTGCTCCGACATGCAGTGCCAAATTAAAATCCTCGCTACAGGTACTAATTCGTGTATGGATATTACTTGGTGCCGACCAATTAGCTTGTAGCAGCAGCGGTTTAGTCTTGGTCTGGGACATAAATTATCTCCCAATTACTATCGTCTTCATCGTCATCAAATTGTTCGTAAGCTAATTCTTCACCAAAATTCAGTGCAGCCAGTAATCTGCGTAAATCTTCAGGTAGGCGGGTTTTAAAATTCATGAGCTCATTGGTTGCTGGATGAATAAAAGATAATTTAATGGCATGTAACGCTTGGCGTTGAAGCTGTTCAATTGCATCAACTACCTCTGGATCATAGTTATTTTTTTTACTGCCATAAACTGGATCAGCCAGCAATGGAAAGCCTTTATCCTTCATATGGACGCGAATTTGATGGGTACGACCTGTTTCGAGCTTGCATTCAACATAAGCAATTTTTTTAAATTGCTTTAATACGCGATAACGGGTAATTGCTTCGCGTCCACCAAAAGCTACGGCTGCCATTTTTATGCGGTTATGTGGATCACGATTGATATTTTTATTAATCAGACCTTGTTTGAATGGATAACCCTCAACAAATGCACGATAAATTCGACTTACGCTGCGTTCTTGTAGTTGTTGGACTAAACTAAATTGTGCCAAAAAGGTGCGGGCTACTACCATTAAACCAGTGGTATCTTTATCTAAGCGATGTACAATTCCAGCGCGTGGAATTAAGCTTAATTCTGGATAGTGAAAAAGTAGTGCGTTTAATAAGGTTCCTGACCAATTGCCTGCACCAGGATGTACGGTTAGGCCAGCTGGTTTATTAATAACAATGACATGCTCATCTTCATAAATTACATTGAGTGGAAGATCCTCAGCAGTAAATGCAAGTGTGGCTTCATCAAATGGTGGGATGATGGTGACCACTTCTTCACCATTGATTTTATCTTTAGGGCGTGCTGGTTGATTGTTCAACAGAATATAGCCGTCTTTGAGCCAATTTGTTAATTTGCTGCGGGATAAATCTGTTATAATCTCGGCTAATGCCACGTCGGTACGAATGCCGATATAGCTATTTGGCATGGTAAAAACGATTGTTTCTCCATCTAAGTTATCCGAAATATTTATTTTGAAATCAGGTGTCATGGAAAAAGACATAAAATTGCGCTCTTATCTTAAATATATATTAGCCATTATTGTATCATCTATTGTCTTAGTAGCTTGCTCTTCTGACAACTTGGATCCGATTCGCGAAGAAACCAAGGGCTGGACGGTTGAGAAGATGTACAACGAAGCTAATGAACAATTAACCAAACATAATTGGAGTAAGGCAATCAAGCTTTACGAAGTGCTTGAAGCAACTTATCCATATGGAACCTATGCCCAACAAGGAATGTTGGATTTAGCGTTTGCTTATTATAATAGTGATACGCCTGAATTAGCGATTCCTGAAATTGATATGTTTATTCGGACTTATCCAACTAACGTCAATATGGATTATGCTTTGTATTTAAAAGGCTATATTAATTATTATAATGACAATGGTTTGTTGGCACGCTTTAGTAAACAAGATTTAAGTGAACGTGACCCTAAAGGCCTAAAAGATGCTTATGCAGCATTCGCTGAAGTTGTAACCCGTTTTCCTCAGTCAAAGTATGCTCCCGATTCAAGTGAAAAAATGAATCGCTTGGTAAATGCGTTGGCTCGTGGTGAGTTATTTCGTGCGCGTTACTATATGCAAATTAAAGCCTATATTGCGGGGTTAAATCGTACGCAGTTGTTGATTAAGTCTTATCCTAACACTATATATGTAGAAGAGGCTTTGGCGATTCAAGTTGTTGCGTATCGCGAACTCGGTGAGTTAACCTTGAGTCAACAAACTCAGGAAGTCTTGAATATTAATTTTCCACAAAGTCAATATAAAAACCATCCTTGGGTGTTCCAAGATATGCCATGGTATTCATTCTGGCGCAGTTAATTTTAAAAAGGAGCTTACAATTTAATGAGTAAAAAAGTTTGTAATTGGGCATTTGCTGGTTTATTGGCGGTAATAGCCATTGTGCCGTTTGCCATTCCGTATGCTTATTTCCCCGTATCAAAATTCTATGCTGAATCAACGAGTTTAATTGCTGGAATTTTACTATTTGCCTTGGCGTTATGGAATAAACCACAGCTGAAATTTGCACCAGTTGCGATTGCGTCATTTGCTTTTGCAGTGTTTGCCTTAATCCAGCCATTATTTGTGCATATCTATTTTGTTGGCAATAATTATTATGTTGCGTTGTTATTCTTTATTATGGGTTTAGTTGCACTTGCAATAACTACCATGATTGATGGTGATGATAAAGCGCTTAAAAACATGATGTTAGTTTTATGTTGGTCACTTGTTATTTCTGCGACGATTCAAGCGGTTATTGCTTACTTACAATATACTGGTAAAGCGGCAAATTGGTCAGATTATATTTTAGTTTCACCTGATAATCCAGGCGATGGTTCAAATATCTTTGGCAATATCGGACAACCCAATCAATTTACCGATTTTATTTCAATTGGTGTAGTTGCTTTGTGTTATTTGTTCTTAGTTGGACAAATTAATCTGATTGTGTTTATTGTTTATGCTTTATTGTTTTCGTTAGCAGTTACATTTACCGCGCGGCGTGGCGTGTTACTGTATTACGTAATTATGCTCTTTACTGCTGGTTGGGTATGGTTGCGCAATTTAAAAGATCAAGAAAAATCAGCGCAGTTTAAGCGCGTTGCTTTGGTAATTGGTGGAATATTTGTTGGCTTAATTTTAGTTCAGTTTGCATTTCCTAAGTTTGTAGCGCTTATTTCAAATAATCCATCCAGTGTTAGCACTGGGATTGAACGTTTATCTGGTGATGCGATTGGTCAAAGTACTTATCGCCGTTTCTATGAGTGGTATAAAGCATTGGTAATGTTTACGCAACACCCATTCTTTGGGGTTGGTTGGTATCAATATCCGCGTGAGGGTATTTATATTATGCTGACCGAGCAATTCATGTATATTCCACAAAATATGAAATTATACACCCATAGCCATAATAGCTTGTTTAATATGCTAGCGGAAACTGGGTTTATCGGGACTTTTATTACAATTATTTACGGAATTGGTTATTCAATTTTTGTGCTATTACGTAAAGTGCGTACGTTGGAAAGTCTATTTGCGGTATTGTTAATGATACCAATTTTAACTCATAGCTTTCTTGAGTATCCTTTATGGTATGCCTATTTTATGGTATTGTTAATTATATTTTTAGCTTTTGCTCCAGCAAAATATAGTCTAAAAAATAGTTTAGGTAGCAAAGTTATTGGGAGTGTTGTAGTCGCATTTTTACTGTTGTTTGCTTATAATTCATATCAAATGAATACCGAGCTAACTAATTATACGCAAACGCCAACTGATTCTGATGATTATATTAGCAATGTAACTGGTTTAGAAAAAATTGTGGATAGTGATTCAATTTGGTCGTTATCGGCAATGATGGTTTTAGATAATTATATCATGCCGGGTTCACAAGTAACTAATGCGGTAATGTCGCCCGCGGATCAATTAAAATATGTTGATAAATTAGCCAATGCTTTACCATATCCTGGTGCTTTATTTAAGCAAATTATTATGCACAAGGTAACTGGTGACTCTAAGGGCGCTAATTTTTATGCGAATGTTTTGGTGCATGCTTATCCGTATTATCAACAACAATTTATTCAACAACTTAGCTCTAGTCCTGATTTTGCCGATGTTGTGCAAACGATGCAAGCCTTCCATTATCAAGATAAATCTGATTTAAGTAAGCTTTTAGGTAAAGGTAATTAATTAATGTTAGAAATGAATAATTTAGTCCCAGTTGTAATTGAACAAAGCGCTCGTGGCGAACGCTCGTTTGATATTTATTCACGTTTATTGCGTGAGCGGATCATATTTTTGGTCGGTGAAGTTAATGATCAAACGGCGAATGTGATTGTTGCGCAATTACTTTTTTTAGAGGCTGAGGATCCAGATAAAGATATCTCGTTTTATATTAATTCGCCTGGTGGTTCAGTGACCGCTGGAATGTCGATTTATGATACGATGAATTTTATTAAGTGTGATGTAAGCACTATTTGTATCGGGCAAGCTTGTTCAATGGGTTCATTTTTATTATCTGCTGGTGCTAAAGGTAAACGTTATGCGTTGCCTAATTCGCGGGTAATGATACATCAACCTTTGGGTGGTTTTCGTGGTCAAGCTTCGGATATTGAGATTCATGCTAAAAATATTTTGTTTATGAAACGTAAACTTAATGAAATGTTGGCGCTACATACAGGTAGAAGCGTTGAGCAAATTGAATCAGATACCGATCGGGATAATTTCATGAGCTCTCAGGAATCGATGGAATATGGTTTGATTGATAAAGTTTATACGTCACGTGCTGATATAAAATAATAATCCAGAATTTCGTGGACTTGGTTTAGCGAAAATAGTTTGTGCGCGTTTAATTGATTATACCTTGGCGCATAATTTGGAACCGATTTGGGCTTGTCGCAAGGGCAATCAAGGCTCGTATAATTTAGCGCAGTCACTTGGGTTTGTACCTGTTCGTGAATTAGCGTATTATCAATTTAAAGCCTAGATTAATATATAAATATTAGATATTGGATGAAATAAGATGGCAATTAAAAAATGTTCTTTCTGTGGTAAAGTTGAAAGCGAAGTTAAGCATTTAATCGCTGGACAACAGGGCTTTATTTGCAATGAATGTATTAAAGCTTGTGGTGAAATATTAAAATCTGCACCCGCTGCTGGTGATGTGAACGCTACAGATGAAGTAGTTGCAGAGGTTAAGCCGATTCCAACACCGAAAGAAATTGCGGCAGAATTAGATAAATATGTAATTGGTCAAGAGCAAGCTAAAAAAGTTCTGGCTGTTGCAGTATATAATCACTTTCATCGCGTGCGTGATCAATTAGTTGATGATCAAGATGTTGAATTAGCTAAAAGTAATATTCTGCTAATTGGACCAACTGGTTCTGGAAAAACTTTATTAGCTCAAACCTTAGCGCGCTTTTTGGATGTTCCATTTGCAATTGCCGATGCGACAACCTTAACCGAGGCTGGTTATGTGGGTGATGA
>DPRZ01000220.1 GCA_003538525.1 Neisseriales bacterium | reverse complement strand
TCTTTATTTTCAAAGACACGTAAGTGTCCATTTCCGACATTAGTTGCGGCAATAAATAGTTTGCAGCTATCTGAGTCGCGTAATTTATCAAAATCAACTGTTTGAGCTAACACATCACGCAACGGGTTAACATTGAGAGGGTTTAACTCATAAGGTGACATGACTTTGGCGAGGAAATCGAAAAATAAATAATTGGGTGAATAATCCATATTGCCGACGCTGAGCATTTTATCTAGTTGACTTGGGCGTAGTGGACCTTTTTGCCCAGCTTGAGAAGTTAAGTTCCAAAACTCTTTTAGTTTTTGGCGGGCACCCTCCGCACCACCAATCGCTAAGCCATACGCGGTTACCGATGCATTCATTGCACCCGCACTAGTTCCTGAAATACCTTCGATTTCAATCCGACCATCTTCTAATAAGCGATCTAAAACTCCCCACGTAAAAGCTCCATGTGATCCACCTCCTTGTAGGGCTAGGTTGATTTTCTTTTTAGGGTTTGCCGTAGAGTTTTTTGAATTCTTCTTTGTGTTTTGAGTTTCCAATGTAAATGTCCTTAAAATAAATAAAAGTGCTCTAAATTAATTAAGTGTGTAAACGTCTATCGTTTCTGTACGCCCACGAATGGCTTGTGGACCCAGAGCTTTAAAATTAAATTGTTCACGAATTGCGGCAACGGTGGTTTCGCTAATTAGGATCGGAGTTTTTAGCTCTTTGGTTAATTGCTCAATTCTGGCCGCTACGTTAACCGCATCACCAATTGCGGTATATTCAACGCGTTTTTCTGAACCAATATTACCAATTACCGCAAATCCAGTATGAATCCCAATTCCAATATCAATACCAGGTTTACCTTCACTTGCCCATTTTGCACATAAGCGTGCAACTTCTTCGCGCATTTCGATTGCGGTTTTAACGGCATTCGATTCTTGGTGTGGATCATCTAACGGCACACCAAATTCAACCATAATTCCATCGCCAAGAAATTTATCTAAAATCCCTTGATTGCGGAAAATGATTTCAACCATTGCCGAAAAATATTCATTTAAGAGTAGTACAACTTGTTCTGGATCGTGTTTTTCAGAAAAAGTAGTGAAATTGCGAATATCAGAAAATAATACCGTAACTTTACGCCGTTCGCCGCTTAATTTTATTTGATCTTCAGATTTTAAAATTGATTCCATAATGTGTTGTGAAACATAGCGCGTAAAACTAATCAATAACCGTTCACGCTCGCGTAAGCCTTGCGCCATACGATTAATATCGGTGGCTAAATCCTCAAATTCATCTTTGGTATTAATGCTTATGGTATGGTTTAAATCACCACCACCAATGGCTTTTACGCCATTATGGAGTTGTTTTAGTGCTAATGTTTGGCGATGCGATAAATACCAGCCAATAATTAGAGTTATTAAAAGTGTCGCACCTAGCGAAATAAAACCATCCTTAACTAATTTATTTAACTTGGTCATAATTCGTGAGGCATATAAATTTACGCCAACGGTAGCCAGATATTTACCATCAGAGGTATAAATCGGTGCATAGCCAGTCATCCATTCGCCCCATGCGTCGGTAACAAAATTCGCGGGTGAGTAAATTTGTTTTAAATGTCCACTTAAATCTGCCGAAATGGCTTCGTCCGCTGATTCACCGATTGGGGAGAAATCAGCACTCGTTTTTTCTTCGGCATCCACTAAATAATTAAATTGATTTGGTTTATTATGGGCGGGATCGATAATGTAAATGTATTTAACAAACAGGTTTTCGCGGCGATTATTATCGCGGATTTTGCGTAAAACATTTTGTGTAGCGGTATATTCAAGTGAATTTACATTTTTGTTTAGTTGTACCTGTTGAATCATTTTAGGGTCAACTTCGCTAGCAGCATTAACTGCAATCGATACGACATTAGTATGTAATTCTTCGAGTAATAGTTTTTTGGCCTGAAAGTGAATTATGCTTAAACTTATGACGGTACTAATTATTGCCGTAATTACTAGTGCCACATAGAGTTTAGTCCTGTACTTCATTGTGAGTGATTTCCTTTAAATTATTTGCGGATAGCGCGCTTATTTGGCTTAAAGTCATTTTTACTTTAGATTGAATTATTAATTGGCAATAAGTTTAAAAATTAAACACTTGTCCACGAGTGATAAATCCTTTAAATCCATCTTCAAGCGCATCGGGTAATTGACCGTCATTGTAATCATACAACCACATTTTTTGTTTAATATTGGGAGCTAGATTTTTTAAATCATTATAATGTGCATGTTGTTTGCTGCGAAAAGCCGAGGTTTCACAATCTTGAAAAATAAGATCGGCTTGTTGATAAATTGGCGCTAGTAATTCTGGTGAAAATCTAGCATCGGTTGAAATGAAAATTTTTAATTTAGCACCTTGGATAAATAATCCATAACTAGGTAGTAATTGTTGATTGCTATAACTGTGAATAACTTTAATTAGTTGAAATTGAATTTTTTCCCACATGAAAGACTGATCTTGAATTGGCATTACTTTAAAAAAAGTCTCTAGACTAGCCGTACTATCTTCAAGTGTTGACATGCCACCAGATAACACGTTGTTCCATAGGCGGGCACTTTGATCTTGGCTGATATAGAGTTTAGGTTGCTGTTTATCAATAAAAAATTTTGAAAAGCCAAGCCATTCTAAACCGCCAACATGATCAGCATGTAGGTGACTAATATATACCGCATCGATATCTGAACTACCATAATCTAATTCATGCAAAGAATTACGAACATCACCGCCACAGTCGATTAATATCCGTTTTGAATTAGTGCTTTCAATCAGCATATTGGATTGAAAGTTTTTATAGCCAACGCTTAGCGCGGAACATACGCCAAGAAAGGTAAGTTTCATAGTTAACATCCATGTATAAAATTGTATTTAACTTGTATAGTTGCTAATTTCCTAGTAGTGTTAAGGTGTTATAAGTTAATTTTATGTTGAGATTTTAGCATGGCTAAAAGACATTTAATGTCCAATTTTTCGGACATTTGGCTTAAAATTTTTTGGCATGATGCATTACTAGATTAAGCATGCGTAAGAAATATCCATAGTTAAATTGTAGCTAGCTAATCTGATTGGCGTGCAAAAACTTAGAATATGTTAAAATATGGCTTTCCTGCTCCATACTAATTTAGGCCACATACCATATGACTATCCAACAAACCTATCAAGAAATTACCGCCAATATCCCCAATTTTCAAACTCGTGACTCACAACTCGAAATGGTTGAAGTGATTGATGAGTGTTTTAGTAGCGTTGAAGATGAACTCAAAGATGGTCATAATATTTGCCTAATTGAAGCGCCCACTGGAACTGGGAAAAGTTTGGCCTATATTTTAGCTGGAATTGTCAATGCTCGACGTGCCGATAAAAAATTTGTCATTTCAACGGCGACCAAAACCCTCCAAGGGCAGTTATATAATAAAGATTTACCCCAATTTATTAAACATAGTGGTGAGCGTTTTATTTATGGTTTAGCCAAAGGACGGAGTAATTATTTATGTCCGTATCAACTGGAAACTAGTTTAGCCGATGCCGGTGTGGATATGATTGCACAAGTCGATAAGACTAATGATAAATTGCAGCAAATTGCCAAAGAGTTCAACAAACGCAAATGGGATGGCGATTTAGATAATGCGCCGATTCAGATTGAAAGTAAACTAAAGCCTTTAATTACGATTGATAAACATCAATGTTTGGGTTATCAATGCTCGTTTAATCAAAAAGATAGTTCAGAATGTCCATTTTATCAAAATCGCGAATTTCAAAAAAGTTGTGACGTAATTGTAACCAATCATAGCCTCTTAATGGCGGACTTGGACAATGGTGGTGGTACGGTTTTACCGTGGAAACCCGCCGATTATTTCTTGTGTGTAGATGAGGCACACAATTTTCCTGGCTATGCAATTAGTGGTTTTATGGGGCAATTTGAACTCAAGCAAAGTATCGGCTTAGTTAATAATGCCGCGAAATTAATTGCCAATCCCGCCACCAATAGCTATATTTTGGACAATATTCCGTTATGTGATGAATTGGTCTTGAAAGCCGATGAATTAGCTTTTGCTCTCGATAAACTTTATCAATTAATTCGTCTAAATCGCAATGTTTTTGATAACGGCGTATTTATTCTGAATGATTATTTGAATACGGCAATTACGCAAGACATCAAAGATATTTTTATGGAAATTGCAGTTAGTTCAGGTGATTTACAAGCTGGTATGGGTAAAATTCAAGATAAACTTAAAGAAAAAATCAAGAATGCCGCAGATTATGTTAGCGAGGCTAATTTACTCAAGCTCGGCTTTTATTTTTCCAGCGTTGAAAGTATTGCTACTACCGCTAATTATCTGATTAATCAGGATAATTCACGTTATAACGCCAATGCGCGTTGGGTCGAACAAAAATTATTTAATGGTAATGAAGAGTATTTGATTACCGCTGGGGTTACCCATGTCGGAAATGTGCTAGTGAATAAACTTTGGAAAACCGTGTATGCGGCGTGTTTAACCTCGGCCACATTGGCAATTGGTGAACGCTTTGATTATGTCAAATTCCAACTCGGTTTAAATTTATTACCGAATGTAAAAACCAAAAAACTTGCAACTAGCTTTAATTATCCCGAACATAGTCAGTTAGTTATTCCACAATTTCGTTCGGCTCCTGAATTTACCACTCGTGAGATTTTTCAAAAAGAACTTTCGCTGTATTTAAGTCAAATTTTGAATTACACGGATGCTTACGGTAGTTTAGTATTATTTTTTAATCGCCAACAATTAATTGAAACCTTTAAACAATTACCCGTTAAATTGCAAAATCGCGTGTTGTTGCAAACTGAATTTAGTAGCAATCAAAAATTAATTAGTGAACATAAAGACACGATCGATGGCGCGAAACCGAGCATTATTTTCGGGCTAAATTCATTTGCCGAAGGGGTAGATTTACCGAGCAAATATTGTATGCACGTAATTGTGACCAAATTACCTTTTGATACGCATAAAGATCCGCAAAATATGGTGCGCGAATATTGGGTTAAAGCCGAAAAAGGCAATTATTTTATGGATGTGTCTTTGCCTGAAACCTGCATTAAATTGATTCAGGCGGTGGGGCGCTTAATTCGCAATGAAAAAGACTATGGACAGGTGACAATTTGCGATAATCGAATTGCATTGAAACAATATGGCGCGGTTTTGCTTAACGCCTTGCCTGAATTCAATCGTCAGTATAACCCAGATTTTATTAAGCAAGCGTTTGCTAAAATCAAACATTAATCGTAAACATTGATGGTTGACGATGAACAAATTGAAGATGATGTTGTCTTTATTTAAAAATACATGGATTAGGCTCTTTATAAAAGTTGTTCCTGTTGCCCATCGCTTTACTTTATTGGTCTTACAAATGAGTAATAATGTAATCTGTTGGATAGCTACTATTATCTTAAGTTTATGGGCTGCTGAAAACAAGCGAATATGTGGAGCGATTAGAATTCATAAAAAATACAATAAAATACAGTATGCTATAATATTTAGGTTACCTTTTTACATTGTTAATTATTTAAAAAACGCGGATAATAAGAAATATGCATACAAAATAATGAATGACCAAATTCCAATTACATTAGTTGTTTTGATGGTTA
>DPRZ01000126.1 GCA_003538525.1 Neisseriales bacterium | reverse complement strand
TAGAAAATATGGTTTTAACTAATTTATTAAATAATAAAGCATCTTTTGCATAAGTATCCTGCATTTATCCCATACTATAACTTTACTTACAACGCAATCAAATCAATAAGGTTTTTTACGTTCAAATAGCTTTACGCCAACAGGATAAACCATATTTTCTATAAGCCCTCTATTTTTTAATGCCATTATGTGTTATAATCTAGCTTTGTAGTTAGCTCGTGCTAATTTTTAACGGTATGAAAAGTTTACTAAAGCATTAAACTCATACATACCACGTCATGCTCTGCATAGTTAACAAAACACGATCTAAACTACAATAAAATATAATTGCATTTTATTTCAGCAGATCACCATATTTGGAGTTTACTGCCATTTTAAAAGGAACATATTTATGCAACATAGCACTAAAATTCAAGAAGGATCTTGGTCTGGATTTACCAGCGGCAATTGGTGTGAAAGTGTCAACGTTAGCGACTTTATTCGTAAAAACGTAGTACCCTACACTGGAGATGATAGTTTTTTAGCACCTGCGACAGCCAAAACTCAAAAGTTATGGCAATTAGTTTCAGAATTAACTAAAGCGGAGCGCGCAGTTGGCGTGTTAGATGCTGAAACCAAAGAGCCAAGCACGATTGTGTCACATGCAGCTGGCTATATTGCACAAGAATTAGAAACCGTTGTAGGTTTACAAACAGACAAACCTCTTAAACGTGGAATTATGCCAAATGGTGGCTTGAAAATGGTTGAAAATGGTTTAAAAGCCTATGGGTTTGAATTAGACTCTAGCGTTAGCGAAGTATGGACCAAACATCGTAAATCACATAACCAAGGTGTGTTTGATGCTTATAGCAAAGAAATGTTAGCTTGCCGTAAATCTGGAATTATTACGGGCTTACCTGATGCTTATGGTCGTGGACGAATTATTGGCGATTATCGTCGAGTTGCATTATATGGAGTTGATTTCTTAATGGCTGAACGTAAAGCCATCCATGAGTCATCGGCTGATTTAGACATGACTGAAGAAGTGATTCGTCAACGCGAAGAAACTTCGGAACAATTCCGTGCACTTGGCGAATTAAAAACTATGGCAGCGGGCTATGGTTTTGATATTAGCAAACCTGCAACCAATTCACGTGAAGCTATTCAATGGCTATACTTTGCATATTTAGCTGCAATTAAACAGCAAAATGGTGCGGCGATGTCCATTGGGCGAGTATCAACTTTCTTAGATATTTATTTCCAACGCGATTTAAGCTTGGGTAATATCACTGAAAGCGAAGTTCAAGAATTAATGGATCATTTCGTCATGAAATTGCGCATGGTGCGTTTCTTACGTACGCCAGAATATGATCAATTATTCTCAGGTGATCCAGTTTGGGTAACTGAAGCGATTGGTGGAATGTGTGAAGATGGACGAACTTTAGTTACTAAAAATAGTTTCCGCATGTTGCACACTTTGTATAATTTAGGTGCAGCACCTGAGCCAAATTTAACTGTACTTTGGTCAGATGCAATGCCTCAAGGGTTTAAACTTTTCTGTAGTAAAGCCTCAATTGATACTAGCTCAATCCAATATGAAAACGACGACTTAATGCGTCCAAAATTTGGTGACGATTATGGAATTGCATGTTGTGTATCAGCTATGCGCATTGGTAAGCAAATGCAATTCTTTGGTGCACGGGCTAATTTGGCTAAAACTTTGTTATACGCGATTAATGGTGGACGCGATGAAAAATCTGGTGCTCAAATTGCTCCAGCGGCTCAATTTACACCAATCACTGCTGAATATTTAGATTATGACGAAGTTTATGCTAAATTTGATAAAATGATGGACTGGCTAGCTAAAGTTTATGTAAATTCATTAAATGTTATTCATTATATGCATGATCGTTACAGCTATGAAAGCCTGCAAATGTCTTTACATGATAAAGATATTTACCGCACTTTAGCTTGTGGTATTGCCGGATTATCGGTATGTGCTGATTCTCTATCTGCAATCAAATATGCTAAAGTTAAACCAATTCGTAATGAAGATGGTTTAGTGCAAGACTTTGAAACTGAAGGTGAATATCCACTTTATGGTAATAATGATGATCGCGTTGATTCAATTGCTGCGGAATTAGTTACAACCTTTATGAGCAAAATTCGCAAACATCCTTCATATCGTGGATCAGTGCATACTCAATCGGTATTAACTATTACCTCAAATGTGGTTTATGGTAAAAAAACTGGTAATACTCCTGATGGACGTAAAGCTGGTGATCCATTTGCTCCAGGTGCAAATCCAATGCATGGTCGTGATACTCATGGCGCAATTGCAGCATTATCATCGGTAGCAAAATTACCCTATGATGATGCAGAAGATGGTATTTCATATACTTTTGCCATCCTACCAAATGCGTTAGGCAAAACCGATCCTACTAAAATATCTAATTTAGCGGGTTTAATGAATGGCTACTTCGTTGATGACGGTCATCATTTGAACATTAACGTATTTGATCGCGAAACCTTAGTTGATGCAATGGATCATCCTGAAAAATATCCACAATTAACCATTCGTGTATCTGGTTATGCGGTAAACTTTATTAAGCTTACTCGTGAACAACAATTGGATGTAATTGCTCGAACGATGCATGCAAAATTCTAGTCACGACTAAATTTTAACCCTACAGGTTAATTAAGTTCGCAAAATGGCGTTACTAGATTACATTTCAGACTTGCCTATAAAGCTGAAATGTAAGAAGTAGCGCCAACTTTTTGTTCATGACAAATTAAATTCTAATTAAGGATAAAAAATAATGAGTACACAAGGCTATATTCACTCGGTGGAAACTTTTGGTACTGTCGATGGACCTGGAATACGTTTCATTGTCTTTACTTCAGGCTGTCGTTTGCGTTGTCAATATTGCCACAATCCAGATACCTGGAAAATGGACGATGGCAAATTAACCAGTACCGATGAATTAATCAAAGACATTTTACGCTATAAAACTTATATGAAATCAACAGGTGGCGGCGTAACCATTAGCGGTGGTGAACCATTATTACAACCAGCATTTGTTAAAGAATTAATTGATAAACTACATCAAAATAATTTAACGGTTGCCATTGATACTTGTGGTTTTCCAGATATAAATGATAATAATGTCAAGGAAACCGTTGATGCGGCAGATTTAATTTTGTTAGATATAAAATCAATTAATCCACAAACCTATAAAAAAGTTACGCTGCAAGAACTACAAGCAACCTTAAATTTTGCAGATTATTTAAATAAAATTAATAAACCTACTTGGTTACGCTTTGTCTATGTTCCAGGCTTAACCGACAATCGTGAAGATGTAATAAAATTAGCTCAATATGTTAGTACAATGAAAAATATTCAATTAGTTGAAGTATTGCCCTTTCATAAATTTGGCGAGCATAAATGGGAAATGCTAGGATTAACGTATAAATTAAGCAATACGCCAGAACCAACTAAAGAACAAACCGAAGAAATTCGCGAAATTTTTAGAAGCTTTGATTTAAAAGTACAATAAACCTCCGCCTAAAAAATAAACCCCTAGAATTAATCTAAGGGTTTTATTTGATTGCAAAACAAAGAGTTACTTTGCGACCTCAGCTAACTCTAGATCAATAAACAATTTATCCATATCCACATTAGCAATTAAGACCGTTAATTCTTGACCCGCAACATATTTAAAACCATTATTCTTACCAACTAAACAATGACGTTTTTCATCAAAGACAAAGTAATCACCACCTAATTCAGTAACATGGACTAATCCATCAATCATTAATTCTGGAATTGAAACAAATAAACCAAAACTAACCACGCTAGTTACAATCCCGGAATATTCATTGCCAATATGATTTTGGGCAAATTTACATTTATAATATGCATC
>DPRZ01000112.1 GCA_003538525.1 Neisseriales bacterium | reverse complement strand
TCTACTTGATAAAGCCCATCATCCATTTTTTGTTCCTTAAGCTGACAGTTTTTTTGAACTTGAGCTAAAGTTGTAGATGAGTTTAGTTTCATGCCATTGCATTGAAGAGTTGTCATGTCAAGAGAGCTTGCAAATGCTAGGCAAGGTAGTACTGAGATTGATAATAGTAGCTTACGCATAATAAATACCTCTAAAGTTTAATTTATAAAAATGGTGAATAAAATAATTAATTTTACAGCGAGCGGCGATTATAACTTAACTGCCTGATGACTGTCAAAGCTATTAAGGCTGAATTAAAAAGTGTGAGTTAGGTGTCTAATTTATTTTATATCGCGCTGGCAAGCTCTTCAAGTTGATTAATTAGTGCTTTAAAGACCTTTAGTGTTGCTTCTGAACCAGTTGCAAGAACGCGAATTAAATAACCATTGCCAACTAACTGACTAATTGCACAATCTAACTGCGATTCATTTAAAATTTGTTGTAATTTATCTAAGTCTTTTTCAGCAAGTTCAAAACCATAAAAAATAAAATTGCCTAAGTGCGTGGCTTGTTCAAACATACCGATGGTTGTTAAGTCCTGTTGCTCTGGATTTAGCTGACAATTATCGCGATAGACTAAGCGCTTAGCTAGGTAAATATTGAGTAGTGAGGTGTAGTTGCGAAAGACAAAATTTTCATTTCGAAGAGAACGTCCAGAGGAAATAATTTCGCTGTAAATTAAGCGTGACGTAGCTGTGGCTAAATGAATGTCGGTGGTAGTGGTGAAGGCGGAATTGGCAAAAGGTATGCTGGGGAGCGGGTTAAAAATTAGGCATGAATTAGCGTCAAGCTTGATTTGGGTGTGGCGACGTGCTTCCCCACTTGGCATGCTATGAATTTTTTCAAATGATTGTGCGGAAATTAATAATTGGGTGTTTTCGGCAAGCTCTAGATCAATGCTGTAATTATCATGTGCCATAATTCCTGCCGAGGCATTCATGAGCATATATTCAATGCCACCATTGCTGCGCCGAAAGAAATTGGTTAACTTAAAAGGTGGCGTGTAATAAGTGCTCGCTGGATAGGTTTGATTGTCAGCAAATTTAGTGCTGATTTCTAACTTTGCAGTGTAGGCAACGGGTCTAGACATTCGTGGCTAAATCCTCAAGTAGGACGTGTGATTTGATCCAGCTAATTACGTCAATTAAATTATGATCGGTTTTTAGATTGGTAAAAATAAATGGTTTGCTGCCGCGCATTTTTAGCGAGTCGCGTTCCATTACGCCTAAATCGGCACCTACATATGGAGCTAAATCTATTTTGTTAATGATTAACAAGTCGGAGCGCGTGATGCCAGGTCCGCCTTTACGGGGGATTTTATCGCCCTCCGCCACATCAATTACAAAAATTGTCGCATCGACTAATTCTGGGCTAAAGGTCGCCGATAAATTATCGCCACCGCTTTCAATAAATAAAATTTGCAAATTAGGGAAGCGTGCGCACATTTCGTCAACCGCTTCTAAATTCATCGAGGCATCTTCACGAATAGCTGTGTGTGGGCAACCACCTGTTTCAACACCAATAATTCTGTCGCGAGCTAATTTGCTGTTTTTGGTCAAATATTCGGCATCTTCTTTGGTATAAATATCGTTAGTAATTACCGCCATTTCGTAATCATCTAACATGAAGCGGGTTAAGCGTTCAAGTAGTGCAGTTTTGCCTGAACCAACAGGTCCTGCAATTCCTATTTTAACTAAAGCCATAGGTATTCCTTTTAAGACATGTATAAACGTGAATAGAGTTGTTCGTGCTGCATCGCACGCAATTCAAAAGCCGGACAGGCGCGTCCAAAATCATTAATTGTGAGGTTTTCTAGTTGCGCCAAAGATTCGCTGAGTTCTGCATGAAGTTCAAAAAGTAATTGTTGACCAGTGGTTTGACTGAGCGGGATTAATTTAACCCCATTATTCACCACAGCTGAAATTTGCGCATAGGCATAACAGCGGAGCGTTGCCGTGTAGTTTAATTCTAATGCTGCTGCGAGTAAACCATAGCATAGCGCATAGTGACCGCTAAGTTCTTTATTATTCACCAATGCAACATAGGCTGAATAAATTGGTAAGACGCTAGTGAGATTTAAACTGTGTATGGTTTTAATTAAACGTGAGGCTAATTTACTACTTGCTTCCCGAATTTCACGGGCAGGTTTGCTGGCTGAACTCAGTTGATCTAAATATTTTAGCTGGGCTAAATCATTTTCTTTAGCCGCGAAGTAAGCTAGTTTCACTAATAATAAATCATTATAAAGCAAGTTATAGCGCAAATTAGCCTGTAAATAGGTTTTAAAACTAGTTTTATCTGTAACGCGATTTTGTTGTACATAGGTTTCTAAACCATAGGATTGTGTGTAACTGCCTATCGGAAATAACGCATCATTGAGTTGCAGTAAGATAAATTCAGGCGCAAAAACATTCTTCATTTATGTTTAATGCTCATGAGAATGCGGGTGAGAATTTGCTTTATGACTGAGTGGACAGACTAAGCGAGCATTCACTACTTGTGTAGTTACACCAAGTTTGCTCAGTAAAACTAACATCGGTTGATCAAAAGGCACCAACAAGATATTGTGATCATCTTCAGCATAAAAAACAGGCGCATGGCGATTACCTAGTTCATAACAAATTCGTGCAGTTTCGTGGTTATTCGTCGCTGTAATAGCAATGGCTTGAGTTGGCAAAACCTTGATCGCAATTACGCGCGTTTTATCAACAAGTAAAATATCTTGATCGTGAAAACTAAAGCCTGATTCACTCATGTTAATGCCTAATTCTTGATTATGCAAACTGGTTTTACGTAAAATTCGCTTAGTTAATTCAAACCATTCCAATTCAATATAGTCTATTTGATGTTGACTGTAATCGGCATGGGTGGTATTTAGGTTAGCAATAATTTGAGTAATTAGCATCGATTAACCTTAAAATAAGAAATAACGTTGCGCGAGCGGCAATTCACTAGCTGGCTCACAAGTAATCAATTGTCCATCAATGGTAACCGCATAGGTTTCTGGATTAACCTCAATATTTGGCATGGCATCATTATGGATCATATCTTTTTTAGTCAAGTTACGACAATTAGCCACCGCGACGATTTTTTTATTTAAACCCAGTTGTTGGGGAATTTGTGCCTCAATTGCGGCTTGGGACATAAAGGTTAAGCAGCTTTTCGCGGTAGCTTTACCTAATGCTCCAAACATATTGCGATAGAAAACTGGTTGTGGAGTTGGAATCGATGCATTTGGATCACCCATGATGCTTGCCATAATAAATCCCCCTTTGATAATTAGCTTGGGTTTTACGCCAAAAAAAGCTGGTTGCCAGATTACTAAATCGGCGAATTTACCTTCTTCAATTGAACCAACTAGATGGCTAATTCCGTGGGTGATTGCGGGATTAATGGTATATTTGGCAATATAACGCTTGACCCGGCTGTTATCGTTAGTTTCACCCGCAATTAATGCTCCACGTTGTAATTTCATTTTATTCGCGGTTTGCCAAGTGCGAATAATTACTTCACCAACTCGTCCCATCGCTTGGGAATCTGAGCTTAGCATGCTAAATACGCCCAAATCATGTAACACATCTTCGGCGGCAATGGTTTCAGGGCGAATCCGTGAATCGGCAAAAGCAACATCTTCACGTATGCGCTTATCTAAATGATGACAGACCATCAGCATATCTAGATGTTCATCGATGGTATTCACCGTAAATGGCATGGTTGGATTAGTCGAGGATGGCAAAACATTCATAAATGCTGCGGCTTTAATGATATCAGGGGCATGACCGCCACCAGCGCCCTCGGTATGATAAGTATGAATTGTGCGTCCACCAAAGGCTTGTAGTGTATCTTCCAAACAGCCTGCTTCATTTAAAGTATCGGTGTGAATCGCGACTTGGACATCATAACTATCGGCAATGTCGAGACAATTTGTTATTGCGGCAGTTGTAGAACCCCAATCCTCGTGGAGTTTTAATCCCATTGCGCCCGCTTTTATTTGTTCAATTAATGGCTCAGGTGTCGCACAGTTACCTTTAGCCAAGAAACCAATATTCATTGGTAAAACATCGGCGGCTTCTAACATGCGCGCCATATTCCATGCGCCAGGTACGCAGGTGGTAGCATTCGTGCCATCGGCAGGTCCAGTTCCACCGCCTATCATGGTAGTTATACCACTATATAATGCCGTTTCAACTTGTTGCGGGCAGATGAAATGAATATGAGCATCAACGCCACCCGCGGTGACAATTAGTCCTTCTGCTGCAATTATTTCTGTTGCCGCACCAATAACTAGCGCTGGATGAATATTATCCATAATATCGGGATTGCCTGCTTTGCCAATGCCGACAATTAAACCATCACGGATACCGATATCGGCCTTAACAATTCCCCAATGATCAATAATTAATGCATTAGTTAGTACTAAATCGGGTGTCCCTGCGGCTCTGCTAGCGGTGGCAGATTGTCCCATGCCATCACGGATGGTTTTTCCACCACCAAATTTAACCTCATCCCCATAACTTGTAAAATCTTTTTCAACTTCAATAAACAGTTCGGTATCGGCTAAGCGTACTTGATCGCCTGTAGTTGGTCCAAACATATTGGCATAATCTTGCCCAGAAATAGTGTAGCTCATGATTTAGTCCTCATCGCTATTAGCAAAGTGTTGGGTATGAATTTGGTGGAGTGCGTTGGCTAAATTAACCTGATTGGCAATTCCATTGACTAAGTCATTAAAACCAACGATTTTTTGCGCACCACGATAAGGGATTAATTCAATGCTTTTTTCTTCGCCTGGTTCAAAACGCACCGCAGTACCCGATGGAATATTTAGGCGTTTAGCAAAGGCTTGGCTGCGTGGGAATTGTAATAATTTATTGGTTTCAAAAAAATGAAAATGTGAGCCAACTTGAATTGGGCGGTCGCCTAAATTAACTACTTTCAGCGCGGTGACTTCTGCTCCTGCATTGAGTTCAATCTTGATATTTTTGGAAATTATCTCACCTGGTTTCATCGGGAGACCTTTATAAAATTGGGTCGTGAACGGTAACTAGTTTACTACCATCTGGAAAAGTGGCTTCAATTTGAATGTCGTGTATCATTTCGGCAATTCCATCCATCACGTCAGCTTTGGTCAAAATTTGTTTGCCACGTGACATTAATTCGGCAACACTCAGACCATCACGAGCTAACTCAAGTAATTCTGCGCTGATGTAGGCAACGGCTTCGGGGTAATTCAGGCGTAGTCCACGTGCTTTACGTTTTCTTGCGACTTCACCCGCGGTAAACAGCATTAATTTCTCAATTTCTTTGGTGGTTAGGTGCATCTTTAAGTCCTTTGTTCGGTGTCAAATCAGGGCTATTGGTGTGGCGCATCTGATGGCGCTAGTTTAATTTACAGGCACTAATTAATACAAAACAGTTAGTCTAGCATATCAATAGCTAATTTGGAATAACAATTTTAAATACTCTGGATTGCGAGAGCCTATTTTAATTGCTTTCAAGGAATAAATCAGTTAATCTGCTCATGAGGCGCAAGGCATTTTAATGTGATTAATTTAAATTTCAGATAATTATTGCGGAATATTTTAGTTGCAGTGGTGGAATTATTTTGTTGACAGCAGGGGCGTGTTCAAGTTACAATTTAGGTAGTAAAAATTATACTACTAAATATTTAAAGGAAATTGTATGTCAAAATTAGTTGTAATTACTGGTGCTAGTTCAGGAATTGGTAAAGCCACAGCCTTACGTTTAGCTGGCGCAGGTCACTCATTATTGTTATTAGCGCGGCGCGTGGATAAATTGGAAGAATTGAATTTACCAAATACTCTTTGTCGTAAAGTTGATGTAACTGATTTAGCAAGTTTCCAAGCGGCGGTGGCTGAGGCTGAAGCGAAATTTGGTCCAGTGGATTTATTGATAAATAATGCTGGGGTGATGTTACTTGGAAATGCGATTACGCAAAATCCGCAAGAGTGGCAGCAAATGTTGAATGTAAATGTGATGGGTGTGTTAAACGGTGTGAAAAGCGTTTTGGCTAATATGGTTAGTCGTAATCATGGCACGATTGTAAATATTTCGTCAATTGCAGGACGTAAAACCTTTCCAGATCACGCTGCGTATTGTGCAACTAAATTTGCCGTGCATGCGTTGAGTGAAAATATTCGTGGTGAAATTGCAGGCTCCAATGTACGCATGACAATTATTGCCCCAGGCGTGGTTGAAACTGAATTGTTATCGCATACCACTGATGCCGCAATTGTTGATGGCTACAAAGCTTGGAAAGCCAATACGATTGAACAGGGCTTAAATCCTGATGATATCGCGCGGGCAATTGAATTTGCGTATGCTCAACCACAAAATGTATGTATTCGGGAAATTGTGATTGCGGATACTAAACAGGACGCATAAATGCAAAACTTAAAATTAAGTTTGGAAAACCTTGGCTTAGCTAAAGCCGAGGTTTTGGTTTATATTGATATTTTGCAAAACGCCAATGCCAATGGCTCGCAAATTAGCAAACGCGTGGATTTACCGAAACCGTCGGTTTATTTGGCGCTGGATAAACTCTATCAACGCGGTTTAATTAACTTAATTCCTGGTAAAACTAAGCAGTATCAAGCACAAGATGTTCTTGTCGCATTAGAAAAATTACGTACCGAATATAATGCAAACCTAGACCAAGCATTAGTGCAAATTCAACAAATTCAGCAAGCTAGTGTGCAAAAAGAATTTATCCATATTTTAGGCTATGCCAATTTTAGTGCTCAGCTTAAAGCGATTTTTGCACGTACTGAGCGCGAGTTGTATCTGCAGACCAATATGGATCTTAATTTGTTTGCATCCGAGTTAAGCAATCTAGTGGCTAAAGGTGTGCGGGTTATCGTGTATTCATTTGGAGCCAGATTTAATTATCCATTTGCAATTGAAGAATATTATGATGCCGACAAACCTATTTCGGCGGGATTTAGGATGTTG
>DPRZ01000261.1 GCA_003538525.1 Neisseriales bacterium | reverse complement strand
AGTGGCGCGGAATACCAAATTGTGTTATTTAAGATTGCTTGGATGAGATATTTGATTAGTCATCTTCAAATTTTATAATAATGAAGGGTACACACCGTGAAATTTCTCTCAGTGATGCACTCAAAGTAGCTCCAGAGAAATTGCAAACAGTTTGACGTTCTGAAGTTCTGAAGTTCTGAAATAATCTTAATTAAAGGTAAACCATTATGAGTGAAACTATTCGCAGTCTAACCAGAGTGCAAGGCTTTAAAGATAGTGAAATGGATTTTCAATTGTTGCGTCAATTAGGTTCTGCAAGTTATGGTGGGGCATCAATTGGTGAGTCGTTAGCTGTAGCCGCGCGCATGAATGATGAGAGTGCTAAACAGTGGGTAGCCGAATTTGCGCAGCTAGCAGTTAGGCAAGAGCAAGATGCACAAGTCCGATTGAGTAAAGGACATCAAGTTAGTGCCAAAGAGCAATTTCTCAAGGCATGCAATAGTTTTCGGGCGGCCGAATATTTTACTCATTCCCAACAGCCTGAACATCGCGAATTTGGTCTAAAGTCGCGAGGATGTTTTTTGGAATATTTGCAATTAGCTCCATTTTATAGTGAGGCTAAATTTGTTGCGTATAATGGTTTGCAATTACCGTATTACTTGATTGCGCCAGATAAAACACTGCAAAGTAGAAAGACAGTTATTATTGTTAGCGGCTTTGATGGAACTCTTGAGGAATCATTTATTCAATCGGGTCTGGCAGCGATTGCGCGCGGCTATAATGTAGTTTGTTTTGCTGGACCTGGGCAAATGGATACCTTACGCTTTAATGATAACAGCTATTTTGAACCAGATTTTGAACACCCAGTTGGCGCATTATTGAATGCTTTGGCACAAAATCAATTGATTGATAATGCTAAAATTGCGCTATTAGGAATTAGTTTTGGTGGTTATTTTGCAGCGCGTGCCAGTTGTTATGATCCACGAATTAAGGCGCTAATTGCCAATTCTCCCATTAGTGACTTGAAAAAATATGTACTGGGGTTTTCTGTGCAAGATGAATCAGAAATAACTGCGGATGAGGATTTTAGTTATGCCGATATTCCGTATATTCCTGACGAAGTTATGCCGCCAAGCCTCAAAGAATTAACCGCAAATCTGTTGTTACGCTTTGGAAATTACACGATGCAACAAACGGTTAATTATCTAAAAGAATTTAATATTCAAGATCAACTCCAGCAAATTACTTGCCCAACTTTAGCGCTGATTGGTGCTGGTGAGGGTGGCGAGCCATTAAAACAATTTAATGAATTTTTAGAAAATGTTGCTGGAATAATCTCTAGTTATGAATTTAGTCTTGATGATGGCGCGGACACGCATTGTCAAGTAACGAATTTAAATTTCTCCAATTGTGTTATTTACGACTGGTTGGATGAAGTATTTGCGGCTAATACCACTAAATAGATAAGAAAGAAAATTTAGCATGAACTACTTGGAGCTATTGAGTAAATTAATTGCCTTTGACACAACTTCACGCAATTCAAATCGTGCGTTAATTGATTTTATTGCGGCGTATCTGGCTAAATATGGCATCAGCAGTCACTTAAGTTTAAGCAGTTGTCAAACTAAGGCTAATTTAGTGGCAACATTACCTGCTGGGGATGGTTCATTGGTGGGTGGCTTGGTTTTATCTGGACATACTGATGTTGTGCCTGTGGATGGACAAAATTGGAGTTACCCGCCGTTTGGATTAACTGCGCTGGATGGTAAAGTTTATGGGCGTGGCACTTGTGATATGAAGGGGTTTATTGCGGTAGTCTTGTCGTTGGTGCCAGAGTTGGTTGAGGCAAAATTGACAAAGCCGTTACATTTGGCTTTTTCATATGATGAAGAAGTTGGTTGTTGTGGTGCTGTTGGTTTGCTTGAAGATATTAAGCTGCGTGAATTAAAGCCTGAATTTTGTTTGGTCGGTGAGCCGACCTCGCTGGCGGTGGTAACCGCGCATAAGGGAATAAATGTTTATCGAGTTAGACTGCTTGGTAAAGCCAGCCATTCATCTTTAACTAATTTAGGCTGTAATGCGATTGATTATGCTGCAGAATTAATTGTTGCGATTCGTCAGATGGCGAATCAACTCCGTGCGCGTGGTGAGCAAGATTTCGATTATGATGTGCCGTATTCAACTATGTCAACCAATTTAATTAGTGGTGGAATTGGTACCAATATTGTACCCGAACAGTGTGAATTTTATTTTGAACTGCGTAATTTACCGCATTTATCGCCATCGCAAATTCTGCAACCAATTCATGAATTTATTCAAACCGATATACTGCCACGGATGCAAGCAGAGTTTAGTGCTGCCACGATTGAGATTACACCAATAGCACAAGTACCAGGTTTGCAAGCTGGCGAAAATCAGGACTTGGCTGAATTAGTCCAGCAAGTGGTTGATTGTTATACAATTAATAAAGTCGCATATGCAACTGAGGCTGGATTATTTCAGGCATGTAATATACCGACCATCGTTTGTGGTCCTGGTAGCATTGAGCAAGCGCATCGCCCTGATGAATTTGTTAGTGTTGCTCAATTAGA
>DPRZ01000037.1 GCA_003538525.1 Neisseriales bacterium | reverse complement strand
GGTTATTATTTAATAAAAAATGATTATACTGGTGCTATGCCATTTGCTTATCAATTTGGATTTCCTGAACATCAACGTAAAGGTGATCTAAGTGGTGGATTATGTTTTAACAGTAAAACAGGTTATTGCTCAATTTGGAATAATTTTGATGATAGCATTTATTACGATCATATGTTCACTTACCCAACTACTAGTGGAGTTATTGATACGGTTCAGTGGGAGGGGTATGCAGCTGCAATTACCGACACGCGTTATTATTATACCTTAGTTGATTTAATGAATACTAGATGTAAGGCACGTGATGTGCGCTGTAATTTTGACCCAATGTCTTTAATTGATGTTAATGACCCTGCGGGAACTCGTCAACGTATTATAGATAAAATGAAAATATTCTTGTCCCCTTGATTTTATAGTTGGATTGGAAATCGTCGATTAGATCAAAGAGATTATTAGAAAATGATGGCCTTTTATGGAGAAATTTATGTGGGAATTATCTTTATCGTTTATTGTTTCGTTGATAATGATCAAGGTCATTATTTATACTAGTGACATTCATGCTCAAGTAACATTAGATCATGATCTGGATGGCGTACAAAAAATGCATGAGCATGCAGTGCCTAGAATTGGTGGTTTGGCTATTTTTGTAAGTATGGCTTTTACCGCGTTGTATGGTGCAAATATTGGTGCAGCGTGGGCACCATTCTATGCGGGTTTAATTACCTCATTGTTTTTTGTGTTTGTTGGTGGACTAACTGAGGATTTATCTAAAGCGGTATCACCTGCTATTCGTATGGCTTTTATGGCTGCCGCGGTAGTATTTGCGGTATTTATTTCGCATACTATGCCAATGGTTCGCCATCTGGCTCATGATAATTTAGATTTAGTTTTGAGTGTGGATGTGCTAGCATTTGCTGTTACGTGTTTTGCGGTAGTTGGTGTTGCTAATTCTTATAATATTGTTGATGGTTATAATGGACTATCTTCAACCTCGGCTATGATTAATGCTCTTGGTTTAGCTTACCTGAGTTGGTGTTTAGGTGATATGACGTTGGTAATTGTAGCGCTAAGTTTTACTGCCGCGGTATTTAGTTTTTGGGTATATAATTATCCACACGGTAGAATCTTTCTTGGCGATGGAGGGGCATATTCGATTGGTTTTATGATTGCGTTTATTAGTATTAACCTAGTTGAACGCCATGTCGGCCAGATTTCACCTTATACGGTGTTATTATTAGCGGCTTATCCGATTACTGAGACAGTATTTACGATTATTCGGCGTAAATTTATTCACAAAACTAAAGCGACGCAACCAGATAATTTACATCTACATCAACTCGTATTTGATCGATGCTTGCCGCGTAATTCACCGATGATATATCGGAATGCTCGAGTTATGCCATTAATGTTAACTATAATTATTCCACCTAATGTTATTGCTCTTTTAGGATATAAAAGTAACGTGATTACCTTGTTGGGATTATTAGGGTATGTTTTGTACTATACGTATTTCTATATTCGCTTAGTTAAATTTAAAACTCCAAAAATATTAATTTTTAAAGCTAAATTGTTAACCAAAAAATATCCACAAATTTAATGTGGACTATATTATAATGTCATACTCATTTTTTAGGAGATTTATTGATGCATAATCGTATTGTGTCATTAGTTGGTTTAGGTTATGTTGGATTGCCTGCAGCGGTAGCTTTTGGTAAACAAAAACAATGTATTGGATTTGATATTAATCCACAGCGAGTATTAGAGCTTAAACAGGGGTTTGATCGCACCGAAGAAACCACCGCCGAAGATTTAGCCACTACCGATATTTTATATACTTGTGATTTGAATGAATTAAGTAAAGCTGACTTTCATATTGTTGCGGTGCCAACGCCTGTCGATAATGCCCACGTCCCTGATTTAACTCCGGTTATCAAAGCTTCAGTTACGGTTGGTAAAGCGCTTAAAAAAGGTGATATCGTCGTTTATGAATCAACGGTTTATCCAGGGGTTACCGAAGATATCTGTATTCCACTGCTAGAACGAGAGTCTGGATTACGGAGTGGGATAGATTTTACCGTGGGATTTTCACCTGAGCGAATTAATCCAGGTGATAAAGAGCGTAGTTTTACGACCATTCATAAAATTGTTTCAGGACAAGATAAGGCAACCTTAGAGATTGTAGCTGCGGTTTATGGCTCTGTGGTGACAGCTGGCGTGCATAAAGCCAGCTCAATTAAAGTTGCTGAAGCGGCAAAAGTCATTGAAAATTCTCAGCGTGATTTAAATATTGCTTTTATGAATGAATTATCAGTGATTTTTGATCGGATGGGAATTGATACTGAAGAAGTCTTGCAAGCTGCAGGTACTAAATGGAATTTCTTACCATTTCGGCCAGGTTTAGTTGGTGGTCATTGTATCGGGGTTGATCCATATTACTTAACTTATCGTGCTGAACAATTAGGATATATTCCACAAGTTATTTTGGCTGGTCGACGTATCAATGACAATATGGGGCGTTATGTAGCGCGCAAAGGGATTAAACTAGTTTTAAAACATGGTTTAGATTTTACTAATTTACAAGTCGGTTTATTAGGCTTTACCTTTAAAGAAGATTGTCCAGATGTGCGCAATACCAAGGTAATTGATATTATTAATGAGCTTAAAGACTATAATGCCCAAGTTTATTGCTGTGATCCAGTTGCCGATGCACCGGATGCCCAACATGAATATGGGGTTAAATTTACTAATTTTGCTGATATTCCTCAAGTTCCACTCTTGATAGTTGCGGTAGCGCATCAAGAGTTTAAAGATTTATCTTTGGATGAATTATTGGCTAAAGTAACTTCTGGCGGGATAGTTATTGATGTAAAATCAATTTTACCTAAAGATGAGATTCGTGCACGCGGTTATATTATATGGCGCCTATAAATTAGTGTTGAGCTTGAATAAAAAAAATCCCGCAGATTGCGGGATTTTTAGATTCTGATTAAAAGGAGCATTTAGTAGCGTAAACCAATATCTAATTGGATACCCAATGAATTTTGCTGGGCTGGAATATAGCTGTTGGTACCATTATTAAATGCATCACCATTTGGTGTTATGCGATCATAAAATCCTTTGAGTCCAAGTTGTAGTTTAGACACTGGATTGATTTTAACTCCAAGGCTTGAAGTTGAACGCCATGCATTAATTCCTAATGATGAGCGGTCATCCATACCTGCAATTAGTTGATCGGCATAGATTTGCCAGAAATTATTAATTGCATATTCAGCCCGTCCACCAAAACCATATTGCAGATACATATCTTGTGAAATTGCATTCATGATACTGCTATTATTCCGTACGTTATAACTATTCATATTCATAATTACACCAGCATTCGCGTACGGTATGATTTGGAAGCCACTATCAAAAGCTTGAAATCCATAACCAACATCAAAAGTTACATTGCCAGGGAAGCCAATATAAGTGGGTACGCTAGAATTAACTCTACCTGCTGGAATGTTAGTTTGACTAATATTATTAACTAATTGAGCATTGATGTTTGCCCAAACGTTATTATCAAATAAATGTGCAACATTGAAGTTTAAGTAGTTCATTGAACTATCAATGCTTGGCGCTGAGCCACCTTTATAGTTATTCGTAGAGTTAACCCACCCCATACCTACACTATAGCTATTGTCGAATGCGGCGAGTAATGAATTTGGTAGCGCTGAGCTATTGTTTGAGCCACCAGCCGTTAAATTACTCATCAGTTGATCATTATTATATAAGTATGCAAAGTTTAGCATTCCACCAAAACTAGATTGGGCGGTATTTTGGTAAGAATAGGTGATCGGATTATAACCAGCAGCGGTGTCAATTAAGTTAGTTTGGTTAAACATTCCTTGTAAACTAATTTGAAAGGATGGAGTAACATTATATTTGATGCCCAATAATGAGGTATATGACATCGAGCTTTGATTATATTCACCAGCATTAGTTGAATTTGGGTCTTGTAAATAACCAATTGATTGATCAAAGTAAATACTGGCATCTTTGGCGAATGCATATTCAACGCGCGCGCCACCACCATATAAATTTAGATAGCTTTGAGTAAAAGTATTTTGTGAAATTGACATACCGTTGTAATTGAGCATGCGCCCAATGGTTAAATAGGGTACAACTTGAATGCCTTGATTATCTTTTGTCCAATTAAACGAGTAACCACCCTTTGCACTGATGCTGGCAGGAAAACCAAATTCCTGTGTGTTATCACTAAATCCAACATTACCCGGGCTGTTTTGATTGGCTTTAAATGCAAAGCTTCCATCAACTGCTAGCCATACATTGCTATCAAATAGTTGTTCAAGATGTAGGTTTAGATTGCTACTGGTGGTATCGACGTTTGAACCGTTATAATTAGGATTATAAGCATGTAATGTGTTATAACTATAACCAAGTCCAATTTGATTATCTAAGCCTTGAAATAATTCATTTTCAGCAGCGTGTGCGGATTGAATTCCTGTACATATGATAGCCAAATAAATAAATTTTTTTTTCATTTATCGATTCATTCTCAAGAAAAATGGACATTATTACTAATGTCCATTTTATTTAAATAATTATTACAGTTAAATGATTAGTTTACTGCAAAAGATTGTGCTTCAACACCAATTAATGTAGTAGCTGTTGTACCGCTAGTTGCACCATTGTATTGAACTGTAACTGTTCCTGTTGCTCCAGTCAATTGTAAAGTAGTCCATTGAGTTGCACCAGTACGAAGAACATAAATTGCCCCAGTGTTTGTACCCACCCATAGATTTCCAACGCTATCCGTGTATGATGAGCTAATTGCTGAAGGACTTGGGAAGCCTGTAAAGGTTACTTTGGTTGTACCATTAGTGGTCTCTTGTGGATCAGCTAGAGTAGTATTCAAGAAGCCATTACCAGTTGGCGTTCCATTTACATATGTACCAGTTACACGGTAAATGCCGCTACTAACAGTCCAGTAACCAACTAATGTGTTGCCAGTATTTAACGATGCTGGGAAGCCAAAGCTATTTACATTGCCAGCAGTATATTTACCAGCTGGTGCTTGCGCAGATAGGTTGGTGAACTGAGCAGTTGCACCACTCAACACACATACGCTACCAGCTTGAGTACCCAGAGCTATATAACTAACGCCTTGTGTAAGAGTTGCACTGATTGCTGAAGGAATTCCTGACGCGCCAGAGCAGGTCGTTAATGATGTATATTTTCGTGCTGAAGATGGGTTTGGAGCTATAATAGCGACGCCTGTATCACCAAGTAATGAATAACCAAAAGCTAATCCAGCTGGAGTCAACGAGGTAGCTCCTACACTAATTACTGGGGTTACAGCATTAGTTGGATAATTGAATGATTCAGCAGAAGTCGCTACAGCTTGTAGTGCTTTACTTTGTGTAGCTTGAGCTAAAGGTGTTAGTACATAAGTAAGTGTTTCATCCGCAGTCAATGGCATGCTGATTAGGATATTACCACCGCTAGCTGTTAACTTTGTTGCTCCAGTGCCACCAGCGGCGATAATTGCATTAACTACATCAGTTGGTATAGCTAAGACTGTATAGCCAGAAGCACCAGGTACCGCTATTTGATCACCTGCAAGGTTAAATGCGGCGCCAGAGGTTGAGTCTGTTGGTATTTTAAATCCATTTGGCGGTGAAATTGTAGATGCTACTGGTGCTGCTGGACCTCCAGGACCTTGACTAGAGCTTCCAGAGCTACAAGCGACAATTGAAGCGCCAATTAAGCCAATAGCTAATAAATTAATTACGATTTTTTTCATAGGATAATTCCCCTTGAGTGATAACTAGGTTTATATTTATGTGCACACAAACGCACACACGCGTATTTGAGTGTTAAATTCATGAGTTATTATAGCATTGTTTGCCGAATTGATTTATAAATAATGTCATGTTCTAGTATAATAAAAGTCATAAATTGAGCTTTGGATGTATGTTGTGTAGCTATTTGCAACAAAGGCTGGCTGCCGAACGCGCTAGATGCGTAAATTAGCTTAGGTTGTTTATTTAGTGTTTAGCTCGACTTTGCGGTAAAATAATGGTTAAAATATTTTATAGGATAAATCCATGTTTAAAACTATCGTTGCGCGTGAGTATAATTATCAAGACATTTATTTGCGTCCGCGTCAAACCAAGGTTACCAGCCGCAAAGAGTGTGATACGTCGGTGATTTTTGGTGGACATAAATTTGTCATGCCAGTTTACCCGTCCAACATGAAATCAGTGGTAAATGTCGATACTTGTGAGTTTTTAGCTCGGCGGGGTTGGTTTTATACCATGCATCGCTTTAATGTGGATAGCGTTGAATTTGTTAGTCATATGCAATCCCTTGGTTTAATCGCTTCAATTAGTATTGGGGTGAATGAAGATACGATCGCTCAGTTGCAACAGCTCCAATTAGCTGGTTTGACGCCTGAATTTATGACGTTGGATATTGCCAATGCGTGGTGTCCTAAAGCCGAGAAAATGATTAAATATGTTAAAGAACATTTTAAAACCTTTTTGATTGTCGGCAATATTGCCTCAGCTGAGGCTGCGCGTGAAATTCATGCGTGGGGTGCGGATGCGTTAAAAGCTGGGATTGCGGGTGGTAAAGTGTGTATTACCAAAAATAAAACTGGTTTTCATCGCCCAATGGTAACTACGGTTTTAGAGTGTGCTGAATATACTCAAGCAGCAGGCGTTCCTTTGATTGCTGATGGTGGGGTAGTCGAGCATGGTGATGTTGCCAAAGCATTTGCTTGTGGTGCAACTATGGTGATGGCAGGCAGTTTATTTGCAGGTTATGATCAATCAGCTGGTAATATTATTGAAGTTACCATGGATGGGCGCTCTTTGCCACGTGCGTATAAAGAATATTATGGTTCTGCATCGCAATACAATAAAGGTGAATATAAAAACGTCGAAGGTAAAAAAATCTTGATTGATTACCGCGGGAATATGGAGCGCTTATTGGTTGAGCTACAAGAAGATTTACAATCTTCGATTAGTTATGCCGGTGGTGTAACGGTTAGTGATTTGATTAATGCCGAATTGATTTGTATTAACTAGTTGTGAAGAAGCCCCACCTATGCCGTCAAGAGGAATATTCTAATGAACCTTAAAAAAGCGCGGGTCTGCTTACAGCTTCGGGATCATTCACGAGGAACAATGCAACACCCACTGTATGGAAGCTTACCCATATAAGATCATTATTGGTTCAGAATATTACCCCTACTACTCGAACATCGCAGGGCAAGGAGTATTCTAACACTCAATTCTTCATTTATGCAAGAAAAAACCACAGTCAAATTCGGCTGTGGTTAATTAATTGAATTGAATCAATCTGGAGCGTTAGACATTAAATCTAAAATGCATTACGTCACCATCTTTTACAATGTATTCTTTACCCTCAAGGCGCATCTTGCCAGCTTCTTTGGAGCCTTGTTCACCCTTGTATTGGATAAAGTCGTTATAGGCAATAACTTCAGCCCGGATGAAACCTTTTTCAAAATCGGTATGAATTACACCAGCGGCCTGGGGAGCCGTTGCACCAATGTTAACCGTCCATGCACGCACTTCTTTTACACCCGCGGTAAAATAAGTTTGTAAACTCAGTAATTTGTAACCAGTACGAATTAAGCGGTTTAAACCAGGTTCTTCAAGACCCATGTCTTGTAAAAATTCTAATTTATCGGCATCTTCCAATTCGGCAATTTCAGACTCCATTGACGCACAGATTGCCACAATTGGCGCATCTTGCGTCGCTGCATAGGCGCTTAAGCGATCCAAGTGTGGATTGTTAGTAAAGCCATCTTCGGCAACATTTGCCACAAACATCGCAGGTTTAATCGTGAGTAAGCATAGCGGTTTTATAATTGCCGTATCTTCAGCATCTAAATTTAAAGTACGGGCAGGCTTGCCTTCATTTAGGTGGGGTAACACTCGTTCTAGCACCGCAAGTAATTTTTGCGCATCTTTATCACCAGATTTAGCTTTTTTACCTTCGCGTTGCATGGTTTTTTCAACCGTCGTCATATCGGCTAAGGCTAATTCCATGGTAATTACTTCAATGTCGCTAATTGGATCAATGTGGTTATTGACATGAATAACATTCTCATCTTCAAAACAGCGCACTACATTGACAATTGCATCGGTTTCACGGATATTAGCTAAAAATTGATTACCTAAGCCTTCACCTTTTGATGCACCAGCAACTAATCCAGCGATATCAACAAATTCAACAATTGCGTGCTGCATACGTTGTGGTTTAACGATTTTAGCTAATTCATCCATACGAAAATCGGGAACTTCTACAATCCCAACATTGGGTTCAATGGTACAAAAAGGGTAGTTTTCAGCTGCAATTCCAGCTTTGGTAAGTGC
>DPRZ01000179.1:6015-11887 GCA_003538525.1 Neisseriales bacterium | reverse complement strand
ATTTATGAAGAATTCAAGGGCACGGGTAATATGGAATTACATTTAGATCGTGATATTGCGAATCGTCGAATTTATCCAGCCGTGGATATTCTTAATTCAGGTACGCGCCGTGAAGAATTGTTACTGAGTAAAGAACAATTGCAAAAAATGTGGGTGTTACGCAAGTATCTAGCTGAGAAACAATCGATTGAAGCGAGTGGCTTTGTGTTGGATAAAATTCGCGTTACCAAAAATAACAGTGATTTCTTTGATGCGATGACGCGCTAAGATAGAGCGTTACGTATTTGCGATGAGTCCCTAGTTTAAACTGCTAGGGCTTTTTTATTGTAGGAGGTAAGCACAATGTTAGAGTGGCAGTTGAAAGAATTTTCCGAGTTAAGTTTAAGTGAGTTGTATGCAATCTTGCAATTAAGAGCGCAGGTTTTTGTGGTGGAGCAACAAGCGATTTACTTGGATGCCGATGGTGCGGATTTAAGTGCGTTACATCTAATGCTGTGGGAAGACGGGGTTTTAATTGCCTATGCGCGAATTCTAGCTCCTGAGGCTGATAGTGTGCATTTCGGACGAGTTTGTGTGCGTGCTTCAGCACGCCATGCTGAACTGGGGACTAAATTAGTCCAGCAAATTCTTGCCGAGATTAAAGCCCGTTACTCCACTATGCACATAGTTATTTCGGCGCAGCAATATTTACGTGAATTTTATCAGAATTTAGGTTTTATTGCGATAAGTGCTGGTTATGTAACTGAAGATGGTATTCCGCATTTAGATATGCAATTAGCGCCAGTTGAGGAGATTTAAAATTGCCCCTCATTTGTGATAAAATGATGTAGGTTTGTTAAAAAGGTAAAAAATGAAAATTTGTAATTTACAAATATTAACTTTGTTAGTGTTTAGCACGGTTACACCTGTTAGTTTTGCATGCAGTGATATTTTTATTAATCAAGCTAATGCTCATATTGAAGCACGATCGATGGATTTTGGTGTAAATATTGCTGATAATGATATTTTTGGCTTTGTTGGGCAGAAAAATATTACTGATGTAATAATTGATGCCGCCAAAGTTCCTGCGAATCAATTAACTAGTTGGACTAATAAATATGGTTATTGGGCACGCCCCGCATTTAATACCTCAAAAGCTGATGATGGTATGAATACACAAGGGTTGTCGCTAAGTGGTTTATATCTTGAAGATGTAACCAAGTACCCAATTTATGATCCACAGGATAAACGTCCAGTTTTGGGTGTTTTTGATATGGGAAGTTATTTGCTAAGTCAAGCAAAAAATGTTGATGAAGCCATAAAGTTGATTAAATCACACCAAATTATTCAATCCGCAATTCAAGTTAAACCTGGGGTATTCTTAAAAAATGTTCCAATTCATTTTGATTTACGCGATAGCACAGGTAATTCTGCTGTGATAGAATTTATTGCAGGGCAAGTGAAGGTTTATGAACATGCTGGTAATGTTATGACCAATGGACCAACCTATCCAGAACAATTAGCCTTGGCTAAGAAATATGCTGCAATCAATAAAGCGCAAGCACATAGTTTAGATGGACTGCCTGGTGATTTTACTTCGGAGGCGCGGTTTGCGCGTGGTCAAGTTTTATTACGTAATTTACCACAACCATATTCACATGGTGAAGCATTATACCAAGCTGATTTTGTTATTAGTTCTTTGAGTGTGCCATTTTTAGCAACAGCCAATCATGGTAATACCAGTAATACGATTTGGCGAGTTTTAAAAGATTTAGATAATAAAGTGGTTTATACGAATAATGTAGTTTATTTTCAAGGAGGGAATAAAATTGTACCAACTGATATAACCGGCGGTTATACTAAAATAGATTTAAATAATATTGATTTTAGTGCTGTACCACAAGAGTTTGAAAATTCTACCATTCAAGTAACTCCAGCAGATCAAGTAAAGAAAATTATTCGTGCGAGCGATTTGCCTGAATTTGGTGAATAATAACAGAAGCGATTTGTTAATAAATAGTTCTTGTCTTTGTTGCTGTAGTGTAAGATTTGAGTGCGTCAATATTCTGCATTTTATCTAATTGGTTGTGGCATAAAATTTAATAACCATGCTTTAAATGTGGTATAATTTTGCGTTTAAATTATTAGCAAAGGGTTACGTAATGACATTCAAGTATTTAGAACTTCGTGATAGCAAGTATGATGAGCGCATGGCTGCTGAAGAGGCTGCGCGTTGCTTACTTTGTGTTGACGCTCCGTGTGCTAAGGCTTGCCCATCTGCGACCAATCCTGAGCAATTTATTAGTGCTATGCGTGCTGGCGATATTAGTGCTGCCGCAAAAATTATTCGTGACTCCAATGTTTGTGGTGGAGCGTGTTCTTTAGTTTGTCCTGCGGATAAATTATGTGAAGGTGCTTGTGTGCGTACGGCGATGGATCGCCCTGTTGCCATTCGTAAATTACAGCAATTTGTAGTCGAACAAGAACAAGCTTTACAGCTTCAGGTTTTGGACAAAACTCCCGTGATTCATGCGGCTAAAGTGGCATGTATTGGTGCTGGTCCAGCGAGTCTAACGGTTGCGGCTAAATTAGCTCAAGCGGGTTATCAAGTTGATATTTATGAAGCAATGCCGCAAGCTGGCGGCATGATGAGCTATGGTATTCCACCAGTTCGTTTGAATCAAGAGTTGGTTGACTGGGATGTTAAAACAGTTACCGATTTAGGTGTAAAGATTAAACTGAACACTAAAGTTGGGGTTGATATTAGTTTAGCTCAATTGGAAGAACAATATAAAGCTATCTTTATTGGGGTTGGATTATGGAGCGGACGCACGGCACAACTGGGCGAACGTAACTTAAGTGGTGTAATAAGCGCGGTTGATTTTTTGGTTGCGGCTCGTGGGAGTCAAGGTAAAGATGTCGTTATTCCTAAAAGTGTAGCCGTAATTGGGGCTGGGGATACGGGCATGGATTGCGCGGCGACGGCTAAATTATTGGGCGCCGAAAATGTAACCGTATTTTGTCGCGGGGCTAAAGTTCCTGCTTATCATGAAGAACTTAAATTTGTGCAAAGTTTGGGTATCAATGTTGCAACTCAATTTAGTCCACAACAATTCTTAGGTGATGATGCAGTACATGGAATTATTGCTCAGCATGCCGATGGTTATTCAGAATTAAAACTTAAAGCCGAATTGGTTATTTATGCCATTGGACAAAATATAGATGCAGGTGAGGCTTTTGCTGGGGTAGCTATCGAAGGTAATAAAATTATAACTCAAGATTTCCAAACGAGTAAAGCGCATATTTTTGCGGCAGGCGATGCAACTAATGGTGGCAGTACAGTGGTTCAAGCGGTGAAAGAAGCTAAATTAGCCGCATCGGCAATGTTGAAATTCTTGGCAGAGGAATAATCTGCTCAGTAAATATTAAGGGCGAGTCGCTTCGTAGTTCAAGCGACGTACTTCCTCATTTAAGCCATCAACTATAATAGACCTCTTAGACAACCAGTGCGAAAGTTTTTAATAATACTGGTTATTAAGAGGTCTATTGGTTGAAAAGTATAGAAATAGAAAGAAGTTATTTCGTAGCAACTGATTAGTCGGTGCTACGACAATTTTATTCAAATTAGACGCTTATTCGGCAATATCTTCATTCCATAATTGTGGATTTTTGCTTATAAATTCGCGCATTAATTGCTTAGCTTCATTCAGATCAAGGTTGATCACTTCAAGACCACGGCTGCGCATATAATCTTCAGCACCCTTAAATGTTTCATTTTCAGCCATAACCACGCGCGGGATTTTATAGAGTAAAATAGCGCCACTGCACATATCACAGGGTGATAAAGTTGAATAGATGGTGGCTTTAGCATAATCTTTGGCGCTTAAACGTCCAGCATTTTTAAAACAATCCATTTCACCATGTAAAATGGGATCTCCTTGCTGAACTCGTTGATTATGTCCTCGTCCAACAATTTTGCCGTCGATGACTAGTACACTACCAATGGGAATTCCACCCTCACTAGCACCTAATTTCGCTTCTTCAAGTGCGACATTCATGAAGAATAAATCTTGTGTTTGATCCATTGTAAACTCCAAATAAAATAAGTAGATAGTATAACTTAAATGACCGCTGGGTGTAGATTTACCCGTGGTCATTTAAACTGATTCAGCGCTTAATGAAAAAGCCCCAGTAGAAACTAGGGCTTTTGATTGGGAAATTATTAATGTGGCCATTTCCAATTAGCTTCTTCAGCAAGATCCACGCCATGTGCATAGGCGTAATCTTGGCATACTAAGCGACGTTGTTTCAATTTATTAATTACATTAATATATTGCGTTTTAGACGTTGCAACTTGGGTTAAAGCATCAATTGCTAGCGTAAAGCGATCCACGCCATTTTGAATAGCTAATTCTAATGGTGTATTAATTGAACCTTTTTCAACATAACCATGCACGCTGAAGTTCAAGTTATTTGAACGATCGGCTATCATGCGTTTGATTAAGTATGGATAACCATGATAATTAAACACTACAGGCTTATCGGCGGTAAAGATGCGAATAAATTCGTCATCAGTTAGACCATGACCATGAGTGTCTTCACTTGATAAGCGGAATAGATCAATTACATTGACTAAACGTACTTTTAGTTCTGGTGTGTAGCGGCGTAAAATATCTACTGCAGCCAAGACTTCAAAGGTTACGATATCACCACAACCAGCGAGTACAACATCAGGTTCACCCTCACAGCTTGCCCAATCCCAAATACTAACTCCTTCAGCACAATATTGCGTCGCTTTTTCGATTGGCACAAATTGTGGATGGCTTTGTTTATCACAAACAATCACGTTAACGTAATTTTGGCTTCTAAAGCAATGATCGGCCATCGAGAGCAAGGTATTGGCATCGGCAGGGAAATAAATCCGCGTTACCGATGATTTTTTATTAACCACTAAATCAACAAAACCTGGATCTTGATGAGTAAAGCCATTATGATCTTGCCGCCACACGGTTGAGGTCATCAATAAGTTTAATGACGGCACTTTACGACGCCATTTTTCACGATTCATCATATCGAGCCATTTACAGTGTTGATTAACCATTGAGTCAATTACGTGGGCAAATGATTCATAGGTAGATAATAAACCATGACGACCAGTTAAGGTATAAGCTTCTAACCAACCCTCAAGAGTATGTTCAGAAAGCATTTCCATTACACGACCATTGCGTGATAAATGCGTGCCATCACTATCAATCGGTAGAATATCGCCCCAGAAACATTTTTCGCTGACTTCATAGACGGCATGAAGTTTATTTGAGGTGTTTTCATCTGGACCAAAGACGCGGAAACTTTGCATATTGCGTTTCATGATATCACGCATAAATTCGCCTAATGGATAGGTGTTTTCATGTTTAGTCACACCAGAGATAACATTTTTTACCGCATACTCGCGATAATCTGGCAAATCTAGCGTGCGGAATTGATCATAGCCGCCATTAGTCACTGGATTAGCACTCATGCGTTTGTCTCCAGTTGGCATCATGGCTTGTAATTCAGCGCTTAATTTACCGTTAGCATCAAATAATTCTTCATGATTGTAACTTTTTAGCCATGCTTCAATTGCATCAAGACTTTCTTGCGGATTTTTGGCATCAATGGTGATTGGAACTTGATGTGAGCGCCAGAAGTTTTCAATTTTTTTACCTTTATGTTCCACTGGTCCAGTCCAACCTTTTGGACTACGTAACACTATCATTGGCCAAAATGGTCGGTCAGTGTTGCCGTTAAAGCGTGCTTCGTGTTGAATTTGTTTAATCATCGTAACACATTCATCCATGGTTTTTGCCATGGTTTCATGCATCGTCATTGGATCAGAGCCCTCAACAAAGAATGG
>DPRZ01000179.1:0-5841 GCA_003538525.1 Neisseriales bacterium | reverse complement strand
TCTTGATGGGATACCCGCGATAAAATTGAAGGGTTGTTAATTTTGTAACCGTTTAAATGTAAAATTGGTAATACCGCACCATCGGTAATTGGGTTTAAGAATTTATTGCTATGCCAAGCAGTTGCTAGTGGACCAGTTTCAGATTCGCCATCACCAACTACAGCCGCAACGATTAGTTGTGGATTATCAAATGCAGCACCATAAGCGTGAGATACGCTATAGCCAAGTTCACCACCTTCATGGATTGAACCCGGTAATTCAGGTGTACAGTGACTGCCTAAGCCGCCTGGGAATGAGAATTTTTTGAACAAAGTTTGCATACCTGTGCGATCTAATGTAATGTCAGGATATTTCTCGGTATAAGAACCTTCCAAATAAACTGGTGCAATTACACCAGGAGCTCCATGTCCAGGACCTGCAATATAAATCATTTCAACATCGTGTTTTAAGATCGCACGATTTAAATGGGTGTAGATAAAACTTAGCCCAGGAGCTGAGCCCCAGTGACCAAGTAAACGTTCTTTGATGTGTTCTTTTTGCAGTGGTTCTTCGAGGAGCGCATTTTCACGCAAGTAAATCATGCCTGCAGCTAGATAATTACAGGCACGCCAGAATTTATTTAATTTCGTAGCTTCATTTTGAGTTAAAACGGTGGTAGTCATAAGTCACCTTTAAAATAGTAGAATAGTTAATCTCATTGTAGTTTAGTCGCATACGCTTGCATGCAACCCTAAAAAACAGAGGTTATTATACCATAAAATAAATGTGGCTATTTGTGAATTTTAGAGTTTAGAGTTGTGGTTTTGTGAGTTTAATTTTTCAATTCTATTGTAATCTAGCATGAGTTAATGATAAAATAATGTCAGAGTTATTTAGTATATTATTTTAGGAGTCCTAATATGAGCTGTTGTGATACAAATTATTTTTACCCTCAAGTTTTAGTTGGTCAAGAAGCGCCTGATTTTACTGCTGCGGCAGTTTTGGGAACTGGTGAAATTGTTGATAATTTCAATTTCAAAGAAGCTACCAAAGGCAAATATGCGGTTGTTTTCTTCTATCCATTAGATTTTACTTTTGTATGCCCATCTGAATTAATTGCCTTTGATCATCGTTTGGCTGATTTTAAAGCTAAAAATGTTGAAGTGATTGGTGTGTCAATTGATTCTCAATTCTCGCATTTTGCGTGGAAAAATACCCCAGTTAATAAAGGTGGTATTGGTCAAGTTGCTTATACTTTAGTTGCCGATGTGAAACACGAAATTTGCCAAAGTTTTGGTGTTGAAGCTGCTGCTGGTGTGGCTTACCGTGGTTCATTCTTAATTGATCAAAACGGTGTTGTGCGTCATATGGTGGTAAATGATTTACCATTAGGTCGTAATATTGATGAAATGTTACGTATGGTTGATGCGTTGCAATTCCATGAAGAACATGGTGATGTGTGTCCAGCTAACTGGAGCAAAGGCAAAGAAGGCATGAAAGCCTCAACAGCTGGAGTTGCTGATTACTTAGCTAATCACGCCGAACAACTATAAATTTTAGTTTTCAAAAAGTCCCACTTCGGTGGGCTTTTTCTATTAGAATACCACAATTAATTTTTAAATGGAATTAGCTTATGCAACGCGAAAAATTTATTCAACTCATGGATGAGTTGTTACAGCCTAAAGGGTTCAAAGATCATTGTCATAATGGTTTGCAGATTGAAGGTCGTCCAGAAATTTCTAAAATTGTGACTAGCGTTTCAGCGTGTCAAGCACTGATTGATTACGCCGTTGAAATTGATGCCGATGCAATTATTACGCATCATGGAATTATCTGGAATGATAGCAGTAATGTGCTAACTGGTTTTAATTACAAGCGTATTGCGAGCGTGATTAAACATGATATTAATTATTTTGGTTATCATTTGCCACTAGATAATCATCCGCGTTTGGGAAATAATCGCCAATTAGCCGAAGTGCTGCAAATTGAAGTCGAGGGACAAAGTGACGAGCAAGAGTTTTTATGGTATGGCAAATTAGTTACACCAATGGTTTTAAGTGAATTTATTGAGCACTATCAAGAATGTACTGGACATAAACCAGTGTTTTTTGGTGATAAAGAAAAACTGATTACGACAATCGCTTGGTGTACTGGTGGTGCGCAGGGCATGCTGCATGATGCAATTAAATTGGGTGTGGATTGCTATATTAGTGGTGAAGTGAGTGAATATACTATGTCGGTTTCGGATGAAAGTGGCGTTGCCTATGTCGCTGGTGGGCATTATGTGACTGAGCGTTATGGAATTATTGCGTTAACCGAATATTTGAATGAACAAGGCTTTGATGCCGAGTTTTTAGAACTGTATAATCCAATTTAATTGGTGTTAGACGTAGATAGCTGATCAAGTTATGCTGGCTGCAATGTTAATTAATTGCAGCCATTTTTTAGCGGATTTTAAATATGTTAACTTTTATGTTAAGGTAGGCATTAGAAAAAATCTGTAAATTCTGGTAAGAGAATCTCAATTAAATTTAAACGTTGCTCGCGGTAGTTAAATTCTGATTTACGTAGCCAAAACTCTTGGTCAGTTTGATAGTGTTGGCGGAGATAATCTTGCAGGTGTGGTTCATGAATCTGCTTGATTGTGACTAATTCGATTTGCATCTCAGGCTTGCGTTGCACGAGTGAGTGTGGTGCAAAGAGAAATTTGCCAATCGGCGTGGTGTTGGCATTTTTGAGTAGGGTCGAGAAAAATTCTGCGTTGACATCTGCACTACTACAGGCAATTACTACCGCACGTTGATTGAGGTGTAGCAGACTATAGCGGCGAAAATGGTTATCTTCAATGCCTTCATGGAGCAATTCAACACTCAGTTTCTGCCCCAAATCTTCCAATTGTTTAGTCATTGAGCCACAAGAATTGAGTAGTTCTTCAAATTCTGCTTGCTTAGGGTAAGTTAAGAGTGGTTTAATCAGCACTATACGCCACCTGAAAAATATCATCATTTTCGAGATTAATTGCGGTTAACTTGCGGCCCCACACGCAACCCGTATCGAGGGCAATATAGCGTTGGTCATGAAAAAAGCCCAAGGCGGCCCAGTGGCCAAAGACAATTTTTTTATTAATGCTCGGGTCAAAGGTAGCGTGAAACCACGGCATCAATTTTTCTGGAATATTATCTAATTCGCCTTTATATTTAAAATCTAAACTATAATCGACTCGATCAATAAAGCGCATCCGTGTACTGGCATTCACCACAAATTTCATTTTTTTTAAGCTATCGTGTTCTTGTGACCAGTAATTGGGTTTATTGCCAAAGATGTTTTCAATGAATTGTGGGTAATCTTTGGACATCAAATGATTGCTAACCGAATGATTAATTTGGAGTAATTCATTAAAGTTCATTTGTGGGTAAATTCCAGCGTGAACTAAAATATATTGGTTATCGTGAAAAATTAATGGGCATGAGCGTAACCAATCAATATATTGCGAGATGTTTTTATCGCGCATAACCGCATCAAGCGTGTCATCGCTATTGACTTTAACCAAATGGTTGAAGCGTGCGAGTAAATAAATGTCATGATTGCCTAAGACATTAATCACGCTATCTTGGTTTTTGTAAACCCATTTTAAAACCTCTAACGATTGCGGACCACGATTGACTAAATCCCCAACGAGGTATAAAACATCTTTACTGGGATTAAAATCAATTACTTTAAGCAGCTGCATAAATTGTTTATAGCAACCTTGAATATCACCAATTGCGTAGCGTGCCATAGATAACTCTTGTTCTGTGAAACTAACGATTAGAGGAGGGGGTAAATCAGTTACAATACTGTTTTAAATAAGGCAAAATTTTAACACAGATGCAAGAATTACTTAATAAATTAAACACCCCTCAACGCGATGCGGTTAAATATAATCAAGGTCCACTGTTGGTGCTAGCTGGCGCTGGTAGTGGCAAAACGCGGGTGATTACGCATAAGATTGCCTATTTAATCAAATCATTAGGTATTCAAGCCAAACATATCACCGCGATTACCTTTACCAATAAAGCCGCCAAGGAAATGCAAGAACGCGCGAGTAAATTGGTCAGCGGACTAAATACCCGCGGATTAACCATTTGCACTTTTCATGCTTTGGGTTTAAAAATCATGCGTGAAGAGGCCAAAAACCTCGGTTACAAGCCAACTTTCTCGGTGCTTGATAGCTACGATAGCGGCAAAATTATTTCCGATATCATGCAAACTACCGATAAAGCTTTGATTCGCAGCATGCAAAGCCAAATTTCGCTGTGGAAAAATAGTTTTACCAGTCCCGAATTAGTCCAATCCCAAGCCAAAGAAGAATTTGATCATTTTGCGGCACGGGTTTATCTGCAGTATCAAGATACGCTGAAAACTTATCAAGCGATTGATTTTGATGATTTAATTAAATTACCCGTGGAGTTATTTAAAACTGATTTGGCGGTGCTACATAAGTGGCAGTTAAAAATTCGTTATTTGCTAGTCGATGAATATCAAGACACCAATGTCTGTCAATATCAGTTAATTAAATTATTGGCGGGCAGTCAAGGACAATTTACCGCCGTTGGTGATGATGATCAATCAATTTATGCGTGGCGTGGGGCGGATAGTGAAAATTTACGCCTGCTAAATCAAGATTACACTAATTTAAATATTATCAAACTTGAGCAAAATTATCGCTCAACTACGACTATTTTGGGGGCGGCGAATCAGGTTATTCAAAACAATCCCAAATTATTTGAGAAAAAACTCTGGAGTGATTTTGGCAGCGGTGAACCAATTCGGCTAATTAGTTGTCCAAATGATGAGGCCGAGGCGGATATGGTGGTGCGTAAAATTATGCTTCATCAACTAAATTCCAGTACTAAATTTTCCGATTATGCCGTGTTGTATCGGAGTAATTTTCAATCGCGGGTGCTAGAGCAGGCTTTTCGCAATTATAAAATTCCTTATACCATTTCGGGGGGTAAATCTTTTTTTGATAAAGCCGAAATTAAAGATATCATGGCGTATTTGCGCCTAACCATTAATGAAGATGATGATAGTGCCTTTATTCGTGCAATTACTACACCGAAACGTGGAATTGGTGAAACAACCCTAGATAAATTATCCACCTATGCCGCACGGCGTGAAATATCCTTATTTGAAGCCTTATTTGAAGAGGGCTTTGCGGCGGTATGTAATCCTGTGCAGCTTGAGAATGTGTTAGATTTTGGACGCTTTATTAACGATATTCAAGCACGGCAAAAATACGAGCCTGCTGGCGAATTACTAACTGAAATATTGAGTGCAATTAAATATGAAGAGTATTTGTATGATAGTGAAGAACTTAAAGCCGCCGAAAAACGCTATGGCAATGTGTTGAATTTTATTGAATGGATGTCCAAAAAAGGCGAAAACGATAATAAAACCTTGCCCGAACTAACCCAGACGGTTGCGCTAATTACCTTACTCGAAGGTCAAAGCGAAGAAGAAATTGATTCGGTTAAATTAAGCACCTTACATGCCGCCAAAGGTTTGGAATATCCCTATGTGTTTATGATTAGTTGTGAAGAAGGAATTTTGCCGCATCAAGAATCAGTGGCACAAGGCACGATTGAGGAAGAACGGCGGCTAATGTATGTTGGTATTACTCGTGCGCAATACGAATTAACCATCAGTTATTGCGAACAACGGCGTAAAGCTGGTAGTTTGGAAACACGTGAGCGTTCCCGCTTTTTGGCTGAATTAGGCACGCATAATGTGCTTGATGAAGCCGCGCGGAGGTTTGAAAAAATCACCGATAAAGGTGAATTATTAAACAAGTTTTCGCTATTAAAAGCCTTGATTAATAAA